>DASQLL010000263.1:0-11304 GCA_035630035.1 Pyrinomonadaceae bacterium
AGCACTGAGCTTGGAGCGTTCCAGTAGAAAAGCGTCTCGTGTGTGACCGGCGAGATCGAGTAGACGACGAGCGTCGTCGTGCAAAGAAGTATCCACGGCTTCCGCAGGTTGTCCTGAAATGGGTTCTGCATCGCGCGCCCTCCGCCACGAAAGGTAGCCGCACCGGACTCCGGTCGTCCTGCGGCGGCGACTCTGGATTATAGGACTGCCGACGGGTTTAGACACCGGACGAGCGCGCCTTGTTCCCTCTCCTGCCCCTTGCAAGAAAAGCCCCGGCGGGCGTTCTACACTTGAGAAGGCCGGGACTTTTGGAGATGACTACGGCCAGTTCGAGCTAATTTGCGAAGAGCTATTTGAGGAGCTTAACGGATGCGAAACTTCAGAGACTTGCTGTGCCTCGTTTTCGGCCTCGTGCTGCTGGCGCTGGTGACGGCGACGGCGAACGCGCAGGGCGTCATCGTCCCCGGCCCTTGCCGCCGCTGCACCGTCCCGCCTCGGCCCGTCAACTTGCCGCGCGCGCTGCCCGTCAAGTCAATCAAGATTGACACGAAGATCGCCGCACAGGTGGCGACGACGCACGTCGAGCAGGTCTTTCGCAACGACACCGACGCGACGCTCGAAGGCACTTACTTTTTCCCAATCCCTGAGACCGCGTCCATCGCGGAGTTCGCAATCTGGGACGGCGACCGGCGGCTCGTCGGCGAGGTGCGCTCGCGCGAAGAGGCGCGCAGGATTTACGACGAGATAGTCCGGCGACAGCGCGACCCCGGCCTTTTGGAGTACGCGGGCCGAGACCTTTTTCAAGCGAGCATCTATCCAATCCCGCCGCACTCCGACAAGAAACTTGAGATCACATACACGCAGGTTCTCAAAGCCGAGGGCGGCACGGTCTCGTACCGCTACCCGCTCGGCACGGGCCGCAACGTCGCTCCCATCGTCGGCACGGTGTCGGGGCGCGTCGAGATAGAGGGGCGCGAGCCTGTTCGGAACGTCTACTCGCCGAGCCACGAGATTGACGTGGCGCGCGACGGCGCGCGGCGTGCGCGCGTATCGTTCGAGTCGAAGTCGGGCGCGGAGCCGCAGGACTTGCAGCTCTTCTACACGCTCTCTGACGCGGACTTCGGCATGACGCTCCTGACGCACCGCGAGCCGGGAAAGCAGGGCTACTTCCTACTGACAATCTCGCCGAAGGACGAGCTTGCCGAAGCTGAGCACGCCGCCAAAGACATCGTCTTCGTACTCGACACTTCAGGCTCGATGGCCGAGGCCGGCAAGATGGAGAAGGCGCGCGCCGCGCTCCTGTTCGGCGTGCGAAGTTTGCGACCGCAGGATCGCTTCAACGTCGTCAACTTCGCGGGCGAAGAGCATCTGATGACCGCCGGACTCTTGCAGGCGGACGACGCGGGGCGCGCTCTGGGCGAAGAGTTCATCGGAAAGCTCCGGCCCGTCGGCGGCACGAACATCAACGGCGCGATGCTCGCCTCGATGAGTCTGTTCGACCGCTCAGAGCGACCGCGCATCCTCGTCTTCATGACGGACGGACTGCCCACGGTCGGCGAGACGAAAATCGAGCGCATCATCGAGAACGCACGCGCCGCGCGCGTCCCCGGCGTGCGCGTCTTCACGTTCGGCGTCGGCTACGACGTGAACACGGCTCTGCTCGACAAGCTCGCTTCGGACAACGGCGGCGTGGCCGAGTACGTCGAGCCGAGGGAAGACATCGAGATCAAAGTCTCGAACTTCTTCACGAAGATCAACCATCCGGTGCTTACGAACCTCGCGCTCGACATGGGCAGCCTCGAAACAGACCTCATCTACCCGCGCGAGATGCCCGACATCTTCCGAGGCACGCAAATAACGCTCATCGGTCGCTACCGCAACGCCTACGACCTGCGCGGCGCGACGCTCCGCCTGACGGGTAGCACAGGCAGGCAGCAGCGCACGTTCACATACAACAACATTGACTTTCCTCTGACCGAGGAGCGCAACGACTTTCTGCCGCGCCTTTGGGCGACGCGGCGCGTCGGCTGGCTGATGGAACAGGTACGCTCGAACGGCGAGCAGAAGGAGTTGACCGACGAGATAGTTGACCTCGGCACGCGCTACGGCATCGTCACACCTTACACCTCTTACCTCGCCCTTGAGCCGGGGATGAGCATTGACGGCGAGAACTCTATGCGTATCACGCAGGGTGGCCGACGCGTGCGCGCAGTCCCTATGAACAGGCCGGACTCGAACCGGAGTAGCGGCGGCGTGGCCGGCGGGAGCGGAGCCGGGGCGCGCGATATGAGCGCGCCGCCACCGCCCGCGCCCGTGATGAAGGAGGACGCGAAGGCGAAGACCGGCGCGGTCGCGGTCAGGGAGAGCAAGCGGGCGCGCGCGCAGCAGGATGTCATCCGCGTGGAATCGGACGCGCCGAGCGAGAGCGTCCGCAAGGTCGGCGACAAGACCTTCTACATGCGCGAGGGCGTGTGGACTGACTCGGAGTTCAAGCAGGAGGCGAAACTGCCTGAGACCGCGCTCGAATTCAGCAGCGAAGAGTATTTCGCGCTGCTCAAGCGCGAGCCGCAGCTTGCGCGCTTCTTCTCGCTCGGCGAGCGCGTCGTGGTCGTCTTCAAGGGGCGCGTCTACAGAGTTAGTGTTAAGCCGTAAGCGGAGCTAATGAACAGAGCCGCGAGCCGTAGCGAGCGGGTGCGCCTCCAAAAATCAACTTGGCTTTCGGAGGCGTACCCGCTCGCTACCGCTCGCGGCTCTGTAATCGGCGGCGCTTCGCCCTTGTATGATTGCTGCCCGTTCAGGTACAAAGGAAGTAGGAACAAGGAAGGGCGAACGGGTCGCCCGCTTTTCGTTAACCCCTCGGCGGAGAGTTGATTCAACAATGTGGTCGAGAGAAACGTGTCATCGTAGGGCCGCGCGCGTGCTGTGCGCGGCTTTATTTTTAACGGCGGCGTTCGCCGTGGGCGCGCGCGCATGGCAGGGCGCGGGCTGGGCCGGCGGCAGGCAGGGTCAGCCGGGGAAGGACTTGAACGCGGTCTACTTCCACGACTCGAAGCGCGGCTGGGCGGCGGGCGACGGCGGCCTCGTCCTGCGCACCGAAGACGGCGGGCGCGCTTGGGCGCGGCAGCGCGTCGAGACCAAAGAGAGCATCAACGACATATACTTTCGCGACAAGGAGGACGGATACCTCCTCGCCGGCGACAAGATTTTCACGACGGAGGACGGCGGCGCGACGTGGAAAATGTCCACGCGCTTTCTCGCGCAGACCTTCGGCGGCGCGGAGCCGGAGCTTTACAGCGCGCGCTTCACGAGCAAGAAGCGCGGCTGGGTCGTCGGCTCTTTGAGTCGCGGCGAGCGCGTCGTTGACAGTCTCGTGCTTTACACGTCGGACGGCGGCACGTCTTGGAATCGCCAGCGCGTGCCCGTGCCGGACGAGCTGATTCACCTCGACTTCGACGGCGACAAGCGCGGCTGGATCGTCGGCAGCGGCGGTCGAATACTCCACACGTCGGACGGCGGCGAGACGTGGCGTTTGCAGGAGTCGGGCACGAATGCCGCGCTTTATCACGTTGACTTTCGAGGCGACGAGCGCGGCTGGGCCGTCGGCGAGAAGGGGACGATCCTCAGAACGGAAGACGGCGGCGAGACGTGGAGCGCGGTGCGCCCGCCCGTCAAGTCAACGCTCCTGAGCGTCAAGTTCGTAAGCGACGAGGAGGGCTGGGTCGTAGGGCGCGGCGGCGTCATCCTTCGCTCCGAAGACGGCGGGCGGACTTGGCTGCAACAGGAGACAGGCACGCGGCAGAACCTCTACGCGCTCTTCTTCGACAAGAAAATCGGCTGGGCCGTCGGCGGCGACGGACTGGTCTTGCGTTACGAGAGATGAAGGAGCAACAGCTAATAGCTAACAGCTTTTTTTAAGCAACGTCGGCGCGCGCGTCGGGCATCCGACAAGTTAAGCATAGCTACCTGACTGACCGCGTTGGGCAACGCGGCACGGGGGTAAGTAGATGGTTCTCCTGTGGTTTCCGCCCGGCGTGGGACGACGCGCCGGGCGGCTTTTTTTGTGAAGAATCCGATGGCTGTGCAAGTACGTCTTGATCAGCGCGTGAATCCACATCCGCCGCGAGCCTTTCGCAAAATAGTGATGACAATTCCGAGTGGAAGACTTAAAATGCATCATCCTAGTCGCCTCTCACTTCAGCGTCTCAAGGTGACATGATGGCAATGAAATTCCGATCCACATTCACACACGCCCGATTTTTTATGACTGCTCTTTCAGTCTCACTCTTATTGCTCAGCATCGTTACGAAAGGTCAGCAAGATAGCGCGAGACTCCGCTCCAATCAATCGCAGGATAAGCGAGAGTTGAACATCAAAAAAAATGAAGGCGGCGATACGCGGGCAGCGAAGCCTATAGAGGAATGGCCGACTAAATTAAAGCGATGGGCATTGATCATCGGCGTTGATGACTATGCGGACGGACAGATTGGGAATCTGAGAGGGGCATCGAACGATGCTGAGTCGCTCGCTCAGGCTCTTGTGCAACATGCCGGCTTTCCATCTGACCAAGTAATTCTGCTTGCTTCTAATCAGCCCTCGCCAAGGCAACCAAGACGCAACACTATCCTGCGCCGCCTCTCCAACCTGCGTGGGCAA
Source organism: Pyrinomonadaceae bacterium (assembly GCA_035630035.1). GTDB lineage: Bacteria > Acidobacteriota > Blastocatellia > Pyrinomonadales > Pyrinomonadaceae > QHXN01. Next base: position 4,654 of record DASQLL010000263.1, read on the forward strand.
GTGCCGTCAGATGGACTCCTGCTTGTGGCCTTCGCCGGACACGGTATAGAACGGGCCGGGAAAGCTTTTTTGCTTCCATCCGACGCTGAATCGGATAGCGACATTGCTCTGCTCGAAGAGACTGCAATCAGCGTTGAAGCTATGAAGCAGAGAATTCGGGAGACGAGCGTCGCGCAAGTGGTTTTCATCATTGACGCCTGTCGCAACGACCCTGCGCCGGGGCGTGCGGTTGGGGGCAACCCGATGACGGCAGGCTTCAGCCGCAGCTTTAATTTCGACATCCGCAATCGCGACGTGCGCGCATTTGTTACTCTCTATGCTGTCGCGGTCGGGCAGCGCGCTTACGAATATACGGAGAAGAAGCAGGGCTACTTCACGTGGGCTCTCGTCGAAGGATTGAAGGGTGAGGCGGCGGACGAGCGCGGCGAGGTGACGCTCGCTAGACTCGTGCGGTACATCGAAGAACGTGTGCCGCGGCTCGTGCGCCGCGACCTCGGCTCGGACAAGCGACAGGAGCCGTATCACATCATTGAAGGCTACAAGGCGGAGGATTTAGTCATCGCCATCACCGAACGAGCAGCGCCTACAGACATTAAAAGTGCGGGAAAAATGACGCCTGCCCCTATAGCCGCCATACCGTTGCTCGCCATAGACACGAGTGCTGACCAGAGTGCTGTGCAGCCCGGCGATACTTTCACTCAGACAATTCAATTGAACAATCGGGGTGGCGTAGCCGCGCGCTCTGCACGCATCGAATTCATCTTCAGCTCAGAATTCGAATTGATTAGTGCCGTCCCGCCGCCCATTGTTTATGATCGCCCTTCGCGCGCGGCGGTATGGAACATAGGTGAGTTAAAGCCACTGGATAGCCGAGATATCATCGTGACGCTCCGGCCAGCCCCTGTTGCATTGGCTGCCAGCACAACCATTGGCCGCGGAACTGTAAGCACTCCAAGCATTACTACTCCGATCAACTTCGACGGCCCGTCCATCTCAATTGGTCGTGTTGCGGGCGTGCGTGTGGATGCAGTCTCAAAGGGACTAACAGCGACACCCGGCGACACGCTGTATATCCCGTTTATCGTTCGCAACACGGGTAACTATCCTGAAAGCTATGAGCTAAACATTACCGCCCCCGGTGCCCCGAAGGCGACGGTCTATAGTGACCTAAACGGCGATAGTCACCACCAGGCTAACGAGCCGGTGGTCACGCAGACAGCGTTGCTTGATCCGCGCGGCAGACAGTATTCCGTTCTCCTGCGCGTTGACATCCCGCGCACGACACCCGACCGCATGCAGTTCGCCTACAACCTCGTCACGCGTGCGATGAACTCGGCGGGCCGCATCGCAAGCGAGGACAGCACAGTTCTCACGGTCGCCACGCCGCGCGTCCGCGTGCGCGGAGAGCTTCCGAACTCCGAGGTGAAGCCTGGCGACACGCTCTTCTATCGCCTCGTACTCGTCAACGACGGCGGCGGGCTTGCGAAGAACCTCAACGTCACGGAGTTTCTGCCGGACACTTTGGAGTTCGTCTCGTCATCGCCCGAGCTGAGTCTGCAAGACATGCCGACGGGCGGTCGCGGCTTCGTCTGGCGCGTGGCCGAACTCGCGCCGGGCGGCAAGCAGGTATTGCAGGTGACGGTGCGCCTTCGACCGAATCTCCCGGTGGACGCCGTTATCACGCCGCGCCACACACTTACCTACCAAGATGTAAACTCCAACGATTATGCTGGGCAGGCCGCAAACTCTAGTGATAATGCTGGAAAGGCGGAAGTCCCAAACGATAATATAAAAAAGGACTCATCACCAAATAGGCCGAGGCGTCTTATCATCGGAAGCCCTGGGGCAACAGCTCAAGGTTCTAGGATCACCATGAAGGCTGATCGAACGTTGGTTGATTATTCAGCTTACCGAAGCGGCGATCACTTTTATGTCGTGATATCAACTGCCGACGCGGATGTGATGCCAAGTGTAAAGAGTGGGCGCGGCTTCTCTGACATGCAGGTGAAGAAGAGAGGCAATGACGTAGTGGTTTCCTTTCGCATACAGCCTGGCGCGAAGCCACGCGTCGAGCAGAAGTTTAACCGCCTCGATGTCGTCTTCGATGTTCCACAAAATTAGGTGTACATTCAGCGGGTGGGTCTTTTGGAAAGCTCTGTGATGGTGGCGAGGTGGTGGTCGTCGTGCTCGGCGACGAAGAGGGCCATGTCTATGACGCGCATCGGCTGGTTGAGGCGCGGGTGTAGGGCGGAGAGCGCGACCTCGTCTTCGGTCAAGGCTTCGAGGCGGCGGACAAAGCTAGTGCGAGCTGCGCGGAATCGGGCGAGGAGGTCTTCGATGCGCGCGGCGTTGTGGTCGGCCTCGTGGGTCTTGCGGTTGCTCATGTCGGCGGGGCGCAGGGTCGAGAGGCGTTGTGCGTAGTCTTCGAGACGGCCCTCGTGCAGCTCGTCGAGGTCGAGGAGGTGGCCGGCGTGTTCCTGAATTGACCAGCCGCCGTCGGGCTTCGCGGTCAGGACGTGCGGCGGCAGAGCGCGCACCAACTCTTCGAGCCGCGCAGGAGTTCCGCGCAGACGCTCGACGACTGAAGGGAATACCCCTACGGGAAGGTTGAATTCAAACTTTCGCTCGACCCACTTCGTCCTTATCATCGCCGCGACCATCCTTTCCTGTGTCGTTCAAAGAAGAAGGGGCCACCCGCGCGGGCCGCCCCTTCTTCACGTGGTCATAACATCGGAAGGGGCTTATTCCACCTTCTTGATGCTGTTCACGAGCTTCATGTACGCGCCCTCGTGCTTTTTGAAGTTCTCCGGCGACGCGAAGGTGAGGACGATGACGGGCTTCTTGGCCTGTAGAAGGTCTGCGCTGAACACTACGTTCTCGCCCTCCATCTGGCCCGACCCCGACACGCTTGCGTGCGGCATCCCGTTGTGCGTGTCCTCCTTCGTGTCTCCGTCAAGCTTCAGATTCTTGATCTGCTTGCCCATCTCCTCGCCGAGGGCGTTGGCTGCGGCCTCGAAGTCCTCCTCTTTGGTCACCCAGAAGACGACGCCGATGCTGCCGTCAGGCGGCGAGACCGTAAGCTGGTCGCCGTCCGGCTCTGCCTTCCAGCCGTTCGGTATCTCAAACGTGATGCCGCCTTCCTTGTGCGTGAAGACCTCGCCGCCCGACGCGGCCTGCGATGAGGCCGCGGGGGTCGCAGCCGTATTGGCCGTGTTGGAAGTATTGGAAGTGTTGGCCGCCTTGAGGGCGTTAGTGTTGCTGGCGTTCGTCGCCGGCGAGCCGCAGGCCAGCGACAATGCGCCCACCAGCCCGAGGCAAAGAATTAGATTCAGGGTTCGCAAAAAAGTAACCTCCATCTGTTGTCGAGTTTTGACGGGTCAGAGTCTTCGGGCGACGCGCCGAGAAGTTTTACGAGGCGGCGAGCACGCACCGAGCGGCGCGCTCAGACGCCGCCACTAAAGACGCCGTATGTTAAGCCACATCGGCGACATTTACCAGCGTTGAGGATGTCTTGAACGAGAGAAACGAGAGACGAAACGGCGTCGCTTCGTCGCGAGCGCTTGAGCTTCTCTATTTTTTTTCGAGCGCGGAGCGCGCGATGGCGAGCGTGGCGAAGGCGCGCGGCGACTCGCCGTCGAAGTTGCGCGTTAAGTCAACGGCGCGCTGCATGTCTTCGCGCGCGAGCGCGACGAAGAGGCCCGAAAGGTCGAAGGTCTGCGCCGTGCCGCTCGTTGACCACACGCCGTTCTTCGTCTGGAGCCGCGCGTTGAGCCTTCCGTCCTCTCCCGTGAACTCCTTCGCGGCGTTCGCGGCCTTGATGACTTCGAGCATCAGCTCCCAAGCGCGCGGGCGGTCAATCTCCATAAGCTGCGTCGTGATGGCGACGAGCGCGCTCGCACGCTCCTTCGACGCGGCGTCCATGCGCTCCTTCGCTTCGGTTATCGCCTCGTCCAGCACCTCTACGGCGCGGCCCGGCTCGGTCTTGGCGAGCAGGCGCGCGACTTCCGTAAGCGTCCAAGTCTTTTGAATCGCGGAGAGGTTTCCGGCGCGCGCGACCTTGAGCGCCGCGGTCACGTCCTTGTCGTTGATTGCTGCGCGCGCGGCCTCGTAATCCATGTAAGCGCGGACTTGCTTTCGCACGTCCGGGTCTTCGATCTTGTTTATGAACTCTTCGACGCGCGGGTCTTTCTGCCGGATCGCGTCGAAGACCGCGTCAACGTAGACGGCGTCGCGCTCGTCTGCGGTCTTCGCCTCGTCGAGTCGCCTCAGCGTCTCCGCCACGCGGTCGCGGTTCGGGTCTTCGGGGACGAGTCCCGTCGTCAGAGCGTTGTTGCCGGGCCGCCGCGAGCGTTCGGGCGTGTCCGAGGCGAGCGAGGCCATCTTCGCGCGAAGGGCGGCAGAGCGGTCGGGCGCGAACTGGTCGAAGAGCGGGAGCAGGCGCGCGATGACCATGTACCAGCCCGCGCGGCCCGCCGACGTTTGATCCTGATCGGGCGTCGGCGTGGGCCGCAGAAGGATTGAGGCCGCCGCGCGGAAGTACGCGGAGCGCAACTGCGGCGCGATGTCGGTCGGCGCGGGGAGTCGCCCCCACGAGTTGCCGTTCGAGCCGGCGTCCGCGGTGAAAGTGATGTAGAGTCCGGGTGTGAAGAGGTAGGACGAGAGCAGCGAGACCGTGTTCGCGTCCGCCGTCGGATCAGCCGCCGTGCGCGAGATCATCGCCGCGTAGCGCTCGTCCGCGGCCTTCGCGTTCTTCACGCGCAGGCGCGAGAGGAATTCGAGCGATGAATAGTTGGGCGAGCCGAGCGCTGGGTCTGCGAACTGTATCGCGCGCTCGGTGTCGCCGTCTTCGAGGAGTTGGACGGCGAGCCTCAGACGCTTGGCGGCGGCAGGCGTCGCGTCGGTCGGGTCGGGCCTGCGCGTAGAGTTGGGCTGCGAAGCGTCAGGCGCGCGCTCGTTCGAGGTCGCCGCGTTCTCAAGCTCGCGTTTGCGCGCCTCGTCCATCTTCGTCAGGAACTCTTCGCCTAGCGCCTGATCGCGTTTGGCCGCGAGCCGGAGAACTTCCGTGCGGAGGCTGGGCGGAAGCTGTACGGATGCGTAGCCGCGCTCGCGCATTTGGCGCGCGCGATCTTCGGCCACGCGCCTGTCGCTCTCGGCGTCGGCGGCCTCGGCCTCGTCCCACGCGCGCCGGAACAGGGCGCGTGCGCGCTCGCTGTCCGTGTCCCACAGAGCATCAGCCGAGCGCGCCTGCACGCGCGAGCGGAGCGCGGGGTCGCGGAACATGCGCGCGTCGTCTGCGAGCGTGTTGAGGAGCGAGATGGCGGTCGTGCGCCGAATCTCCGCCATCGGGTCAACTTCGGTCGGCGCGGCCTTCGCGGGCGGCTTCTTCGCGGACGTTTTTACCTGCTTGCCCTCCGGCTGCTGCGCGCGGGCGTAGGAAGGCTGTGCGATTAAGCAAAGCGCGAGAACGAACAGGCCGATTCGTTTCAACATCTCTCCTCCTAGTTCGACGCGGCGTTCTCGACGCGCTTGACGAGAACCGTGCGGGCGATTGCGAGCGTGGCGACCGAGCGCGGCGATTCACCCTTGAGCGTGCGCGCGAGCGTGACGGCGCGGTCGAGGTCTTCGCGCGCGAGCGCGGCGAAGATGCCCGCGAGGTCGAAGCTCTCGACATTGTGGTTCGAGGTCATCGCCCCGCCGCCTTTGAACTCGACGCGCAGCGTCAGCCCGCCGTCCTCGCCGCTAAAGTCCGCGAGCGCGTTCGACGACTTCACAATCTCGTTCATCAGCTCCCAAGCGCGCGGGCGGTCAAGCTCGACTAACTGCGTCGCCACGGCGACGAGCGCGCGCACGCGGTCGGGCGATGCGTCATCAAGTTTGCGCGCCTCTGCGGTGGCCTCGTCTAGCACTTCCGTGGCCCTGCCGGGCTGCGTCTTCGACATCAGCCGCGCGGCCTCCGTGAAGGCCCACGCGCGTTGGACGGTCGTCAGCTCTTCGCTGCGCGCGAGCCGCAGAGCGTCTTCGGGCTTCTTGCCGCTGATGGCTTCGCTGACGAGTTGGAAGGCCATGAATGCGAGCAACTGTTTGCGCGTGTCCACGTCCTCGATCTTCATGGCAAGCTCGCGCGCCTGCGCCGCGTCGCGTTCGAGCGCGTTCATCGCCGCGCGGAAGTAGATCATGTCGCGCTCGTTTGAGTTCTTCGCGCTGTCGAGCCGTGCGAGCGTGTCGGCCACGTTGTCGCGGCTTCGGTCTTCCGGCACGATGCCGCGCGTCAGCAGTGGGTCGTCGGGCCGTCGGTTCCGTTCGGGCGTGTCCTGCGCGAGCAGCGACTGGCGCGCGCGCAATCCCGGCGACTTGTCGGGCGCGAAGCGGTCGAAGAGCGGGAGCAGCCGGGTCGTGACGACGTAAGAGCCGATGCGTCCCGACGACGAGCGATCCTGATCGGGCGGCGGCAGAGGTCGCATCAGAATCTGCGCCGCCGCCGTCAGAAACGAGTCGCGCAGCGCGGGGTTTAAGCTTGGGGGCGGCGCGTCGCCTCTAAAGCGTCGCGTGTGGCTGTTGCCGTCGGGCCGGACGGTAATGTAGAGGAACGGCGTGAAGACGTAGGACGTGAGAAGCGAGACCGTGTTGGCGTCGGCGGACGGGTCGCCCGCG
>DASQLL010000264.1:0-4781 GCA_035630035.1 Pyrinomonadaceae bacterium
CGGTCTTGTCCCCAGCGCCCGCAGCCCTTTCTTCATCCTGAAAGCGACCGTCGAGCCATGTGAAGTAGAAGGTCGAGCCGACCCAGAGAATGCCCGCGAAGACGTGAAACCATCGGACGAGAAGGTTGATCCACTCTTTGATTAAGGGGAGATAGTCCATCGTTTAGCTTCCTCTGTAGGTCGAGTACCCGAAGGGGCTGAGCAGAAGCGGCACGTGGTAGTGCGCGCCCGCGTCGCGGACGACGAACGACACGACGACTTCCGTGTAGAACGCCTGCGCGACGCCCGCCGCGAAATAAGTTTCAGTGTCGAACGTGAGCCTGTACTGCCCTTCGGCCAACGCGAAGCCTTCGGGCAGCAGCTCTCTCAGACGCCCGTCGGCGTCCGTTGTGCCGCGCCCGACTTCGCGCCAGTCGCCGCCCGCGTCCCTCACTTCAAGCGTTATGGGCACGCCCGACGCGGGGCGTCCGTGCGCGGTGTCGAGAACGTGTGTGGTGATTCCGCTCATATAACTTTCAGAAATTTCTTGATGCGTAGCTGCGTGATGAGCCACTGCTCGCCAGCCGCGACGCGCAGCTCCGTGTCAATGTCGTTGCTCATTCTATCTCGCAGGAGCGCGAGCATCTCGTCGGCGGTCTTGCCCGACGCGCAGACGATGAAGATGAAGCCGAACTTCGCTTCGTACTCGCGGTTGGCCGCGGCTAAAGCGTCGAGCGTTTCGCTCGCGGCGTCCGACGCGCGCGACTGCTCGCCCTCCGACCAGCTTTGCGCTTTTTGGCTCGCGACGGCCTCGGCCTTTCGCTCGCCTATCTTCGGGTGCGCGCGGAAGGCTTCGAGCCAATCGTCGCGCTCAAGCTCTTTCCAGATGCGCTCGCCGATTATCAAACACTGCCCCACGTCCCAGTAAGGCCGGTTGGCCGCAACGCTTTCGGCCCAGCGCGTCGAGCCGCAGCAGTCGAGCAGCACTGCGCGCGCCTCGTCCGTCGGGAGGCGGTTGAGCTTCTCGACGGGGTCGTCAATGTCCGAGTAGTCAGGCATCAGCCGAAAGCGTCCCGTAGAGCCGCAGGCGACTGACGCCGCCGTCCGGGTAGATTCGGAAGCGCGCGTGCGTGGCCTCGCCCGCCGACTTTAATTCTTCCTCGTAGAAGTGGCGCGTGTGCGCCTGCAACTTCGTGCGCGGGAGCAGTTCCTGCCACGCGAGCGACGAAAGTGTCGCTTCCCGTTGCTCAACGCCGGGCGCGTTGCAGACTTCGAGCGAGCAGCTTTCGGGGAAGTTGCCTTTGAAGTGCGACGTGTCCACCTCGACGCGGCGAATCGTCCCCGCCGTTCCGAGTTTGATGATGCACCAGTCGTGCCCCGGCCCGCGCCTGCGCTTCGTCTCCCATCCGTCGCTCATGTCTTGGCCGCGACCGGGCATGATGAGGTTGTGCCGGTGGCCGAAAAACTCGTCGCTCGTCGAGACGACGAGGCCGCCGTTCTCCGCCGCCGCGAGGTCAACTTCGCCGCCGCGTTGTCTGAGCCGTTGCCAATCGGGCACGACCTCGCCGTACACGCGCAGACGCGCCACGCCGCCGTCCGGATAAATCTTGAAGCGCAGGTGCGTCAGCCGCTCGACGGACGCGACGGCGAAAGGATTCTGCGAGTCGCCTTTAAGAGTCGAGACGGGAAGAAGCTCGACCCACTCGTTGGCCTCGCTCGTCAGCTCTTCGACGGTCGCGTTCGGGCCGGCGACACACGCTTCGAGCGAACAGCTTTCGGGGTAGTTACCTCGGAAGAAACTCGTGTCCACGACGACGCCGCGAACTATGCCGGGCATTCCCAAACGCACCAAGCACCAGTCGAAGCCGGGCACGCGCTTGCGGCGCGACTCCCAACCGTCCATCCACTTGCCGCGCTCCGTGTACTTGCCCTCGATGAAGACGGGCGCGCTCGCCTTCAGAAGATTCTCCTTCGGCGCGAAGAAGTCGTCGTTGGCGAAAACTACCGCGCCGCCGAGTCGCTCGGCTGCGAGATCAATCAGCTCTGTGAAGTCCGTCGTCATAACTCTCCGGTCGGGTCTAAGAAGACGAGGGAATTAACATGGATGGACAGGAGGAAGAAAAGGCAGAAGTCAGAACGCTGAACGATGAACTGAAACCGACTTGTCTTTCAGTTCATCGTTCAGCGTTCTGACTTCTGCGTTTGTCTTTATCCTGTCCATCCATGTTAATTCTTCCTCGCGTCGTTGGAGCGTTTGAGAAGCACGCCCGTCGCCTTCGCAGCGAACGTGCCGCGCTCGTAGATTTTCTCGCCGCGCAGGTACGTGGCCTCGACCACGCCGCTAAGCTCGCGCCCTTCGTAAGGCGTGAGCTTGTGACGGTGCTGGTTGATCTCCGGCGTGACGCGCATCGTCGCTTCGGTGTCCCAGAGGACGATGTCGGCGTCGAAGCCGGGCGCGATAGAGCCTTTGCGCTCGCCGAGTCCCGCGAGACGCGCGGGCTGCCGCGCGAGCAGGCGCGCGAGGTCTTCGAGCGCGAAGCCTCGCCGCCTCGCCTCAGTCCAAAAGACGGGCAGACGGAACTGCAACGACGAGATGCCGCCCCACGCCTTTAGAAAGTCTCCCTCCTCGCGCCGCTTCAATTCGGGCGGGCAGGGCGAGTGGTCGGAGACGATCATGTCAATCGTGCCTTCGCGGAGCGCGTCCCACAGGCGCTCGCAATTCTCGCGCTCGCGTATCGGCGGGCAGCACTTGAACTCGGTCGCGCCGTCCGCAATCTCCTCGGCGACGAACGCGAGGTAGTGCGGGCACGTCTCCGCCGTCACCGGCAAGCCCGCGCGCTTCGCTTCCGCGAGGGAAGGAAGCGCGTCCGCCGACGAATGATGCACGACGTGGACGCGCGCGCCCGTCTCGCGGCAGAGTTTGAGTAAGAGCGCGACCGCTTCGTTCTCGGCCTCGCGCGGGCGCGAGCTAAGGAACGTCTCGTAACGTCGCGGGTCGCCGTCCGCGCCCGCCGCACAGCACAAAGCCGTCGCGCTCTCGACCGGCCCCGGCGTCTCCGCGTGCGCGATGAGCGTCGCGCCCAAGCGTGCAAGCTCCTTCAATGCCGAGCGCAGATCATTCTCCGTCACGTGCGGGAACTCTTCGACGCCCGAAGGTATCAGAAAGCATTTGAAGCCGACGACGCCCGCCGCAAACATCGCTTCAAGCTCGCGCGTGTTTCCCGGCACGACCCCGCCCCAGAACGCTACATCAACACGGCACTTGCCCTCCGCCGCGCCGAGTTTCTGCTCGTAGCCTTCGAGCGTGGTCGTCGGCGGAATGCTGTTGAGCGGCATGTCAACAATCGTGGTCACGCCGCCCGCCGCAGCCGCGCGCGTCGCCGTCTCGAAGCCCTCCCAATCGGTTCTCCCCGGCTCGTTCACATGCACGTGCGAATCAACGAGGCCCGGCATAACCGCGAAGTCGCCCGCGTCCAAGACCTCGCACCCGCGCGGCACTTCGTCGAACGCGCCGACGGCGACGATGCGCCCGCCCGCGACATGAATCGAGGCCGGGCCTGTCGCATCCTCAGTGACGACGCGACGGCCCCTTATGACGAGTTCGGGCGAAGGCATGACGAAAACTTAAAACACAACTCGGCGCGTTTGGCAACAGAATGGTTTGAGAGCGATGAGGTTAATTCATCCTTGAGTTTAAAGCTACGGGCATTAACCACGGAGACACAGAGGGCACGGAGGTAGCACAGAGAAATCAAATCCTCTTTGCCGTCTCTGTGTTCTCTGTGTCTCCGTGGTTAATGCCCCTCTTTAACGCTCAAGTCTTACGGCTCGATGTCAGCCTCGCACGCCCGAACGCGCTAGGGTAGAATGCCCCGTCCCTTTCAACGCGAGGAGCAAACATGAGAACGACGCTGACGCCCGAATCAACGCGAGAGATAACCGCGCGCCTGCGCGACGCGAACAACGACTTTGCCGCGCGCTACCCCGGCGAGACGCTGCGCCGCCAGCCCGTCCACACCGTCTACGGCGGCGCGCACCTGTTCAAGTCCGACACCACGCCGCGACTCGGCGCGCTCGCCATTCGCGCGCTCGAAACCTACGCGCCCGACTTCGCATCGTTCGCTCGCGCGCTTGAGCTGCCCGGCTCGGACGAGCTGCCGCCGCGCGTCGAAGACGATTCGTCCGTGCGCGCCGCAATCGAGAAGGACGGCGATGCGTTCCGGCGCGACCACAGGGCCGTGTGGCTCGCGCACACGGTACACGCGCGCGTCGTCGAGAAGCTGCGGCGCGAGGCCGTCGAAGACTTCCGAATAGACTTCGAGGACGGCTACGGCAACCGCCCCGACGCGGAAGAGGACGGCCACGCCGAAGCAGCCGCGCGCGAGGTCGCGGCGGCGATGAAGGCGGGCACGCTTTCGCCCTTCATCGGAATACGCATCAAGACCTTCACCGAAGAGCTGCACGCGCGCTCGGCTCGCACGCTCGACATCTTCGTCTCGACGTTGCTCGAAGCTTCGGGCGGGACGCTGCCCGAAAACTTCGTCGTCACGCTTCCGAAAGTGACGGTGCCCGAACAGGTGAACGCGCTTGCGAGTCTCTTCGACTTGATGGAGAAGGCCAGCGGTCTTGCGCCCGATTCGCTCAAGATGGAGCTGATGGTCGAGACGACGCAGTCAATCATCAACCATCGCGGCGAATCGAATCTGCCGCTTCTGCTCGAAGCCGCGCTCGGGCGTTGCGTGGCGGCGCACTTCGGCACATACGACTACACCGCGAGCTGCCAGATAACAGCGGCGCACCAG
>DASQLL010000265.1:0-16259 GCA_035630035.1 Pyrinomonadaceae bacterium
CTTGAACAACACCATCGCGGGGCGCGCCTCGGTCGTTCGTTCGGTGGCGGAGAATGCGGTGTTTACGAACCGCGAGAAGAACCGCGCCTTCGTGCTCATGCAGTTCTTCGGCTATCTGCGCCGCAACCCGAACGACGCGCCGGAGCAGAACCTTGACCACACCGGCTACGACTTCTGGCTCACGAAGCTCAACGAGTTTGGCGGCAACTTCGTGCAGGCCGAGATGGTCAAGGCCTTCATCACGTCCATCGAGTACCGCCAGCGTTTCGGCCAGTAGCGAAGAACAACGACGGGGAGACAGGGAGACGGGGATGAAGTGACGGGGAGACAAGGCGACGGGGAGAGGGGGTGAAAGGATGCGTGCGACGGCTTGCTCGCTCACCCTTGATACCTCGTCTCCCCGTCTCCCCGTCTCTCCGTCCCCCCGTCTCTCCGTCTCTCCGTCTCCCCGTCTCCCCGTCTTTAAACCGCCCAAGAAAAAAACTTGCTTTTCTCTTCGCGGGTGCTAATCTCACACGCGCTCTCGCTGAAAATCCAAAATACGGGCTTCACTCATTTATGACGAAACGCATTGATCTTCGGCGGTCGTTCGCGCGCCTGTGCTATCTCGCGCTCGCGCTCGCGTGCGCCGCCGTATCGTTACTTCCCGCCGCGTCCGCGAAGCGCGTGCAGGATGAGCGCGCGGACATACGCCTGCGCTCGCTGACAACGCGCGCAACGGGCAGACTCACCGTCGAGCCGAGCGAGGGCGGCGGTCGTGCGCGTCTGACCGCCATCGGCCTGCCCGAACCGCAGACCGTGGCCGAAGGCGCGACCACATACGTCGTATGGGCTTTGAGCGGCGGTCGCATCGTGCGCGTGGGCGAGCTTCGGCGCGACGAGCGCGGCAACGGCGGACTCGCCTTCGACCGCCCCTCGGAGTTCGAGCGTTACGGCGTCATCGTCACAGCCGAGCCGAGCGCGGACGTTGTGCGGCCCGGCGACCCCGTGCTGACGACCCGCGCAGACGAAGCCGCCGCGCTCTACCCTTCCGAGAAAAAAAATGAGAGCGCCGCCGGCAACGCCCCGATGCCGGGGCCGCCGCCCCTAACTGAATTAACTCCGAAACCGCGTGTGCGTCGCGCCTCCGGCGATTTCTATTCAGAGGTTGACAATGCGCTCGCGGCGAACGGCGGAGGTCGCGTCCTTGAGCTTGAAGGCGACACCGCAACTCCGCAGGCTCGCGGCGCGGCGCGCGCGACCCTTAGCTCGAATCGCGCATACGTCCGCGTCAACTTCCGCGGCGTGCCGCTTCCCTCTTCGGTCGGCGCGAGCGTCTACGTGCTTTGGGCCATCGTCCCCGACGGTCGCATCGTCTACATGGGGAGCCTGCCCTCGGACGAAGCCATCAACATAGCGGAGGTCTACGTGCGCGTGGCGGGCTTCGACGCGGACGACTACGCGCTCTTCGTCACAGCCGAGCGCGCACGCCCCGTCGCCTCGCCTTCGGGCCGCCGCGCGCTCAGCACGAAACTCGACAGAACAATCGTCAAGTGATCGGCCCACCTGCGCGCGCGTTCGTCAGCGACGCCACGCACGTTATAAAATAAGTGATGAGTGATGAGTGATGAGTGATGAGTGAAAAACTCCTACTCATCACTCATCACTCATCACTCATCACTTTTTTCCGAGGTGTAGATGGCGAAGAAAGGTTCCGTCCTCGTCGTTGACGACGAGGAGATCATGCGCGACGTTCTGGAGACGCTGCTCTCGGCGGAAGGCTACCGCGTTGACCTCGCCAAAACCGGCGAGGAGGGTTTGGAAGCCTACGGGCGGCGCGCTTACGACGCCGTGCTGCTCGACGTTTCGATGCCGGGCATGGGCGGACTGCGCGCGCTCGAAGAGATTCTCAAAGTGGACGCAGACGCCGTCGTCATCATCATCACGGCCTACGCCACATTCGACACGGCCATCGGCGCTTGGGAGCGCGGCGCGTTCGGCTGCGTCCGCAAGCCCTTCCAAAACGAGCAGATCATCGCGACGGTCGCCGCGGGCATCAAGCGACGCCGCAAGGACGAGGAGCGGCAGAACCTGCGTCGCGCGTTTGGCCGCAGCGTCGAGCGCGGCTCCATCATAGGTCGCTCCGAGAAGATGCAGGCCATCTTCCAGCTCGTGGATCAGGTCGCGCCCGCGCGCTCGACCGTCCTCATCACGGGCGAGAGCGGCACCGGCAAGGAACTCATCGCGCGCGCCATACACATGCAAAGCACGCGCACCGCCAAGGCGTTCGTCACGGTGAATTCGTCCAACATACCTTCGGAGCTTTTAGAGTCGGAGTTGTTCGGCCACACGCGCGGCGCGTTCACCGGCGCGGTCGCGGCGAAGAAGGGTCTGTTCGAGGTCGCCGACGGCGGCTCGCTCTTCCTCGACGAGATCGGCGACATCCCGCCTGAGACGCAGGCGCGTCTGCTCCGCGTTCTGCAAGAGCGCGAGTTCACACCGCTCGGCGACACGACGCCGCGCAAGGTTGACGTTCGCATCGTCGCGGCCACCAACATTGATTTGAAAGAGGCCGTGCGTCAGGGCAGTTTCCGCGAAGACCTCTACTATCGCCTCGCGGTCGTCCCCATCGAGCTTCCCCCCTTGCGCGAGCGGCGCGAGGACATACTGCCTCTGGCGCAGCACTTCATACGCAAGTACGACGAGGAGAACGCGCGCGAGGTCTCAGACCAGCTCGCGCCCGACGTTCTGGCTCTGATGGAGCAGTACAGTTGGCCGGGCAACGTGCGCGAGCTTGAGAACGTCATCGAGCGCGCCGTCGTCATCGCGCCCGGCAACGAGATCACGCCCCAGTGCCTGCCCCCCGACATCGCCGACCCCTCGAAGGCCATGAGCGCGGCCCCACTCTCGACCGGCACGGGCGCGCTCGACATGACGCGCGGCGTCAACTTCTACGACGAGGTGCGCCGCTTCGAGATTGACCTCATACGCCGCGCCCTCGACCAGACCGGCGGCCACCAATCGCGCGCCGCGCGCCTCCTCGGCATGAACGCGACAACGCTCAACTCGAAGATCAAGACTTACAATATTCAACTACGTTCTTAGCGCGCGAGCCTGCGCGCCCTACCACCAGCCGAGCAGCTTCCACCAAGCGAGGCCGAACGCCGCCCAAATGAGTATGTTCGGCACGGAGACGAGCAGGCCGAGCTTCCACCAAGTGCGCTGGCTTACGTAGCCCGCGCCGAACCAGATGGGCGCGGGCGTCGTGCCGTAGTGCGTGAGCGAGGCGTCGAGGTTTGAGAAGTACGCGAGCGACAGCACGGCGAGGTAGGGCGGCGCGCCCGCGCCGATTGTGACGATGAGGAAGGGCACGTACATCGCCGCGACGTGCGCCGTGATGCTCGCAAACGCGTAGTGCGCGTAGAAGTATACGAGCAGCAGCGCGCCGAGCGCGGCCCACCACGCCCAGCCCGTCGTGAGCGAGGCCGCACCTTCAGCGAAATGCTTCGTCAGCCCCGTCTCGCCCAAAGCCTCCGCCATACGCACAAGCCCGCCGTACCAGATGAACACGTCCCAAGCGGCGCGCTCCGCCAGAACGTCCTCCCACTCAAGCACGCCCGCGAGCAGCAGCACGCAGACGCCGACGAGCGCGACGAGCGCGTAGTTAAAGCCGTGCCACGCGGTCGTCATCCACAGAAGCGCGGCCAGCGCGAAGACCAGAAGCATCACAAGCTCAGGCCAACGCATCGGCCCCATCCGTCGAAGCTCCTCGGCGGCTATCTCCGCCGCGGCGGGTGTGCGCTTAATCTCCGGCGGGTTCGCGCGGTAGAGCAGCAGAGGCACGACCATGAGCGAGACGAGGCCCGGCACAATCGCGCCGATCATCCAGCGCGTGTAGCTAAGCTCGATGCCCGTCACCTCTTTCGCGAACTTCGCAATGATGACGTTCGACGCCTGCCCCGTCAGGAACATCGCGCAGACGATAACGTCGCACTGGTACAGGAGCGGAAAGAGAAACGCGCCCAAGCGGCGCGCGGTCTCGCCCGGACGCGAGTCGTAGGCTTCGACGAGACTCTTTGCGATGGGGAAGATGATGCCGCCGGAGCGCGCGCCGTTCGACGGTATGACCGATGCGAGCGCCATGTCGGTCGCGACGAGCGCGTAGCCGAGGCCCAATGTTCTGTGGCCGACCGCGCGTATGAAGATGAAGGCGATGCGACGCCCCAGTCCCGTCTTCACCATCCCGCGCGAAAGCATGAAGGCCGCGAGCACGAGCCACACAATCGGGTCTGCGTAACCGCCGAGCGCCTGCGGCACTGTGAGCGCGCCGAAAAGCGCCGTCGCCGTGACGCCGAGCAGCACGACCGTCGCGCTCGGCACGGGACGGAGTATCGAGCCGACGATGGTCGCCGTGAAGATTGCGAGCAGACGCCACGCCTGCGGCGTGATACCCGCGGGCATCGGCGCGAGCGCGACGGCGAAGGCGCACAGAAGGACGACGCCCCACTTTAAGAGCGTCGTCCTTGCGCGCGAGCGCGAGGACGCATGAGTTTCGTTTTGTGTCGCTCTTTCTTCGGAGGGCGTGTCGCTCATCTGCGAATGCATACGAGCTTCTCAGGATTTCAGAACAGCGCGGAGGTTAGCACAGCGGCGATGGATTGCGGAATGGCAGGGGCGGAAACGCGACCGTTAGGGAGCGTGTCTGTCGCCACACGTTATACACGCTCCCTAACGGTCGCGTTTCCGCCCTTGCAATCGCCTCACCAGCCGCTCGCGAAAAGATTCTGCGCGGCCTTCAGCCCACAGTTCTGGTAGGAGTGATAAGCCCTCGCCGCGCGCAGGCGCACCTCTTCGCCAGCTTCGCCCGCGAGCCAGCCGTCAACCGCCGCGTTCAAAACGTAAGCTTCGGGGGCCATCAGGTTCGTCGTCCACAAAAGCGGGTGCGCGCCCGTCTCGCGTAGGGCTTCGGCGAAATAACTCTTGCTCGCGCAGGCGAGGATGACGGCGTCGCGCTCAACGTTGTCGCGCTTCTTCGGGAAGTAAGAGAGGCGGAAGTCCATCAGCCCGTCGTGGCCGACGTATGCCACGAGGTGCGACGCCGCGCCGCGGCTCAGCCCGTAAGTCCTGCCCTCGACGCTCGCCGTCGCAGTCGAGGCGCCCGACGCGGCGCTCAGGAAGTCCGCGGTCGCCTGTTTTATCTCCGCGCCACGATACGCGTCCGCGACGAGCAGCGCGTCCTTCGTTCTGTGTTTGAAGACGAGCCGTTCGAGGATTTTCGGCGCGGGGTTCTTTGCGGACGAGACGAACCGCCAGTCGCGGCTAGCAGTGAAGAAAGTCTTGACGCCGAAGCGAGCGCCCCAGTAAAGGTTGCGCTCGGCGTCGTCGCCGTTGCCGAGCGCGGGCGCGACGGGCACGATGCCTTGGTTCACGTTGTCGCACAGCGCGACTAAGACGTAGATCATCTTTCCGGCGTAAGGCTCGGTCGGGATTTCAGCGGGCGTTGCTTTCAAGACGACGCGCGGCATCGCCGCCGCGTCGCCGTTCGCGGACGTGCGCGCGCCGCCGCCGCACGCAACGAATGCGACAGGGACGAGGAGCGCGGTCAAGAGTTTTGTCGCGCGGCGCATCGTGTCTCCTCCCTGCGGACAATGCTACCATACACGCCCGGTGCGGAAGCCCGACCGTGAGGGAGGGCGTGTATCGCTCAATACTTCACGCCCTCCCTTACGGTCGGGCTTCCGTCCTATGTGATTATGGAAACGATTGTCTTTCTCGAACGCGACACGCTGCGCGCGGAGATTCGGCCTCCGTCGTTTGAGCACGTCTGGCGCGACTACGGCTCGACGCGCCCCGATGAAGTTTTAGAAAGGCTCGCCGATGCGACCATCGCGGTCGTCAACAAAGTCCCTCTGCGCGCCGACGTGCTCGCGCAGCTCCCCGCGCTGAAGCTTATAGCCGTCGCCGCAACGGGCACGGACAACATTGATCTCGCGTTCTGCCGCGAGCGCGGAATCAAGGTCTCGAACGTGCGCGGCTACGCGCAACGGACGCTCCCCGAACACGTCCTGATGCTCGCGCTCGCGTTGCGCCGAAACCTCGTCGCGTACCGCGAGGACGTGCGCTCGGGGCTTTGGCAGCGCGCCTCGCAGTTCTGCCTGCACACGCGTGAGATACGCGACCTCGATGGCTCGACGTTCGGCGTCGTCGGCCACGGCGCGCTGGGTCGCGGCGTCGAGCGTCTGGCGCGAGCCTTCGGGACTGAGGTTCTCATCGCGGAGCGCAAAGGGGCGACCACGACACGCGAAGGGCGCACGCCGTTCGACGAGACGCTCCGGCGAAGCGACATCCTAAGCCTGCACGTTCCCTTAAACGAAGAGACGCGGCAGATGATCGGTCGCGACGAGATCGCGCTGATGAAGTCCACGTCTGTTTTGATTAACTGCGCGCGCGGCGGGATTGTTGATGAGGACGCGCTCGCGGATGCTCTGCGGGAAGGAAAGATCGCGGGCGCGGGCGTTGACGTTCTATCCAGCGAGCCGCCCGCGCCG
Source organism: Pyrinomonadaceae bacterium (assembly GCA_035630035.1). Classification (GTDB taxonomy): domain Bacteria; phylum Acidobacteriota; class Blastocatellia; order Pyrinomonadales; family Pyrinomonadaceae; genus QHXN01. The sequence continues at coordinate 6,528 of DASQLL010000265.1, forward strand.
GGCAACCCGCTCCTCACGCTCGACCTGCCGAACCTGATCGTCACGCCCCACGTCGCATGGGCGGGACGCGAGGCGCAGCAAGCGCTCGCCGATCAACTCATCGAAAACATAGAAGCCATTGTGGTGAATAGTAAATAGTAAATGGTGAATGGTGGTTGAGCGTTTTCAAGCCGAGCGTTAATCGTCCGACTCGAACGGCACTCAACGCCTATTCACCATTTACCATTTACCATTTACTGCTCTTCGTGATGCTCCGCCGTGTAGAGGCGCAAAATCTCTTGCCCCTGACGCGAGCGCGGGTCAATGGTTCGGATGTGCTTGCGACCTTGCATCTCCCACAGCGCCGTGACCTGCCCGTCCTTCTCTACGGCGTGGTAGCTAATCTCTTCGGGGGGCGCTTCCGGGGCCGCTTCCGGTTGCGGGGTCTCGCCTCCGGCTTCCGCCGTCGTAGCCGCCTCGCCCGTCTGCTCGGTCGCCTCAGTCGCGGGGGCCGCGGCGTTCTCGTTCTCTGCCATGTTCGTTAATCTCCGAATCGCTCTTTAGTTTTTAGTTTGGTTTGCGCCGAAGATTGTAATGAGGCGACAGTAAAAAGGCAAAAGCAGAGGTTAGAGGCTAGAGGTTAGAGGTTGGTAAAAGCTTCCGGCAACCGTCTGCTGTGAAAGCGGGCGACGTTCCGACCGCGACTACTAACCTCTAGCCTCTAACCTCTAACCTCTGCTGTCTTATCAAGCTGCTTCCCGCCGCGTGATGACGGCGGTGGGAGTGCGCTCGATGCGATGCTTGTGTTCCATGTCGCGCCGCCAAAGCTCGCGCTGCGTCTTGTAGACGAGCGCGCACAGAACGACGAAGCCGCCCGCCGCGACGAAGGGGAGCGTCTTCGCCATGCGCCGCGTGCCGTAGAAGACGACGAGCGCGTTCAGCACGACGAGCGCGATGCGAAACTCCGTCGGGCCGAGGCCCGCGTGGCTTATGTGGAATCGCCCCGTCGCCGTGAAGGCCAGAAACGAGTTGACCATGAAGCCGCCGAAGACCGCGAGGACGAGCAGCAGATGCACGTGAGATTTTTCGGGCAGCACGAATGCGTAGCCCGCGAGCAGCGCGCACAGGAAGACGAAGTCGAGCAGGTGATCCATGTAGAAGCCCCACTTGACGAGGCCCGTGTCGCGATACTTGCCGACCTTGCCGTCGAAAAAATCTGTCACGTACTGAAGGAAGATCATCAGCGACGACGCCCACAGCCAGCGCATGTCGCCGCGCGCCATGTAGCCGAACAGCACGAGGCCCGCGCACCACGCGAGCGTCATAAGCGTCAGATGATGCGTCCCCAACCATGAAGGTATGAGCGGCACGACGCGTCGCGCGATGCGCCGTTCGAGCGGTGATAAAAGCGATGAGCTGGATTTAGTCGCCAGCGCGAATTGTTCTCTTTGCATATAAAGACCCCGTCCCGAAAATTCGGGAGAGCGAAGTCTCAGATGCAACCATCAAGCCACACCGAAGGCGCGCGGGCTTCCATGAAAAAGTCGCTGTTCGTCCTCACGCGAGCGCGAGGACGCAGGAAAAAGATTTCAGTTGGCGGATTCAGCGCGAATTCACTTGAGTGTATTGCGAATGAGACTCACCGCAGAGGCGCAGAGGACGCGGAGGCAACGCAGAGAGTTGAATTCTCTCTGCGCCCCCTCTGCGCCCTCTGCGCCTCTGCGGTGAGTTGCCACGCGTCTTACACTCAAGTGAAATAATCTTCACTGCGGCTTGAGCGAGAGCGCGAGAGCGACGGCGCGGCGCGGCGCGATGACACCCCAGCCCTGTCGGTCTATCTCGACGTTGGGCAGACGGTCGGCGGTGTCAATCAGAATGCGCTTGATCTGCTGCGGCGTGAGTTTCGGGTTGGCCTCGATCATGCACGCGACCGTGGAGGAGACGATGGGCGCGGCGAACGACGTGCCGTCAACGAACTTGTAATGCTCGCTGATAACGTCGCCCTCGCGGAGCTTGACGGAGATGAGCTGGCGCAAAAGATAGAAGGGCATGTCGCGCGCGTCATAAAGGTCGCGGTCAACCTTGCCGTTCTCTTCGATGAGCGGTCGCAGTTCTTCGTCGGCGGCGCGGTCGAGGCGCGCGTAAAGCTCGGCCTCTGCGGCTGTGGGCGTGTGCGGCAGGATGGGCGCGGGAACCCAGATGCCGGGCGCGATGACTTCGGGCTTCTGCAACCCGTCGAAGGTCGGGCCGTAGGACGAGCGATAGAGTCCGTGCCGCGAGCGATCCAGAGAGTTGCGGTCGTCGAGTCCGCCGACGGCGATTGCAGAGGGCGAAGAGGCGGGCGGCAGGACGGGGTGGCCCGGCTCCCAGCCCGCGTTGCCGACGGCGCACACGACTGTAAGCCCCGCGCGCACGCACTTCTCGACCGTCTGGCACAGAGCGTTGTCGAGGTACGACTGCTCAAGGTCTCCGCCCGCGGAGATGTTGACGACGCGGATGCCGTATCGCTCTCGGTTCTCAAGAACCCATTTGAGGCCGCGCTCGATATTCTTCTCGCCGATGTGACCTGAGCGGCTTACCTTGACGAGGACGACGTTTGCGTCCGGCGCGATGCCGCGGAAGAAGCCGTCGGAGAGCGCGCCGTTGCCCGCGGCGACGACCGAGGTCATCGTGCCGTGCCAGCTCGCCACCGCAATTGATTCGAGCGTGCCCGTTCCGCGCGGGATGATGTTGTGGAAGGCGAGTATGCGACTGTGCGGCGTCGTAAGGTCTGCGTGGTTGTAAAAGCCCGAATCGAGGAAAGCGATTGTGACGCCGCGCCCCGTGAACCGCTCGTCCGCGCCCATCCTTAGCCAAGTGGGCAAGACGTAGCGCCCCTGCTCGAAGATGGCCGCGTACTTCTCCATCTGCGCGTGCGCGCGCTCGAAGAGGCGGACGCAGCGCGGGCACACCTCGCCGACCGCGTGGCCTCCCGGCGTGTTGGCCGCGATCATCCGCTTTAGTTCGTCCGGCAGATGCTCGAACGGCGTGAGACCATCCGGGGCTTCGCGCCCGCACACAGGGCACACGGGCCGAGCTGCGGGCACGTCCGAAGACGGCGGCGCGGCGGGAATCACTTCGGACATTTTCTCTTCACCCCTTGAAACTTTTCACACATGATGCAGTCGAGTCGGCATCCGGCGCAAGGCCGAACGGCTCAGCGAACGCTTCCGAGTCGGAAACGCGACCGTCAGGGAGCGTGTCTCAGTCGAGCGGCGACCGACACGCTCCCTGACGGTCGCGTTTACGCATTGAGCAATGTTAAATTATCTTCAAGACAAATTCCGAATAGCCGGACTTAAAGGGGTCTCGAAGCCCATGGCAAACGAACAGACCAACGTGCCCGACATCTTCCGCCGCGCGCTCGCGCTCGCCCGCGAGAACGAGGGAATGCCGCTCAAGGAGTTGAGGCGCAAACTCTACGACGAGTTCAAGAGCGCGCCGATGCCGTCGATGCACAACCTGACGATTCCCGAACAGGACGCGCTCGCGCCCGAAGAGGATTGGACGGCGGGACTCTCCTTAGTCCGGCGCGGCATACAGCAGGAGGACTGGCGCGAGATCATCAACGGCATCGCCCTCAGTCTCGAACAGACGCTCCGCTACGAGCGCGACCGCGGGCACATAGGCCAAGCAGACCGTTGGCACGACCGCACCGTCGGCATCGAGGGCGCGCTCCAGAAAGGCATCGGCAAGTGGATGCCGGAGGAACTGTTGAAGCTTGCGGAGCAGTCAACCAAAAAGCCGTGAATGGTGAATGGTAAATAGTGAATAGAGGTTGAACTTCTTTTTGGCTTTGGGATTAAAGGTCAAGGTCACACCCTCTCAATCACCATTTACCATTCACCATTTACCATTCACCAGAATATGAGTTTCCTCGACACGCTTTTCAAAGACCCCTTCCGACAGGAGGGCGAGCCGCGACGCGCGGAGGAGTTCGAGGGCGGCGACGTTATCGTCAGCCCCGACACGCGCCGCGCGAACCGCGTCCCGCCGGGACAGACGCGCACGCGTAAGTGGCCCGTGCTGGACGCGCACGGCACGCCGCGCGTTGACATCGAGGCGTGGCAGTTCGAGGCGGGCGGCCTCGTCGAGCGTCCCTTGAAATGGTCGCTCGACGAATTTCTGCAACTTCCTCCGTCGAAGGTCTACGCGGACTTTCACTGCGTGACGCGCTGGTCGCGGCTCGACAATCTTTGGGGCGGCGTCTCGACGCGGACGATTGCGGAGATGGTCGGCGTCCGTACGGAAGCGCGCTTCGTCGTTGCCGAAGCCTACGATCACGGTTGGACGACGAACCTGCCCATCGAATACTTCCTCGCCGAAGATTCGCTCTTCGCGTGGTCGAACGACGGCCAGCCCATCCCGCCCGAGCACGGCGGCCCTGTGCGCCTCATCGTCCCGCAACTCTACGCTTGGAAGTCCGCGAAGTGGGTCAAGGGCGTCCGCTTCCTCGCCGAAGACCGCGCGGGCTTCTGGGAAGAGGGCGGCTATCACATGCGCGGGCTGCCGTGGGCGGGCAGCGACGGCGAGCGCTTCCGCCGACAAGGCAACGAGTGAGAAGGGGACGGAAAAATTAACAGGGATGGACAGGATGAAAGACAAAGTATGAAGTCAGAACGATGAACGATGAATAGAAGCCGACTGCCTTTCGGTTCAGCGTTCATCGTTCTGACTTCTGCGTTTTCTTTATCCTGTCCATCCCTGTTAATTGTTTCTTAGTGACGGAGAGCTTATCAGTGTGAACGAAGCCGTTATCAATCAGCAGCGCGCGAATCAACGGCCAGAACAAACGGCGTCGCCGGTCGTGCCGAAAGACGCGGCGGTCGTCATCCTCTTGCGCGACGATTCAGACCCACGCGACCCCGTGGTCTTCTGGGCGCGGCGCAGCGCGGCGATGGCATTCATGCCCGGCTTCTACGCCTTTCCGGGCGGGCAGCGCGACGAGGCCGACGCCGAAGTTGAAGTCGAGAACGCGGACGAGCGCGAGACGGCGCAGATGATCGCGTGCGCGGCGCGCGAGTTGTTCGAGGAGTTGGGCGTGCTGGTCGCTCGCGGCGCGGACACGCTGACTAAGGGGCAGCTCGCTTCCGTTCTCGACGATCTCACTTCGGAGCGCATGACGTTCGCGGAGCTTCTAAAACATTACGGCCTCCGGCTCGACGCGCGCGACTTCACGTTCGTCGGTCGTTGGGTGACTCCGCCTTTCAGCCCTCGACGCTTCGACACGTTCTTCTTCATCGTCCGCTGCCCGCGCAAGCAGGAGCCGCGCGTGCTGACGGGCGAGTTCGACGCGGGCGGCTGGACGAGTGCGAGCGAGGCTTACGCGAGTTGGCGGCGCGCGCAGCTAATAGCCGCGCCCCCGGTCGTCCACGCCGTGCGGACGCTCGCGGGTGGACTTACGGACGACACGGTCGAGCGTTTTCTGAGCGTGCCTGAGGCGCACCAGCAGCCCGTTCGGAGGATCGAGTTTCTGCCCGGCTTCGTCTGCTTCCCCGTCCGCACGCCCACCAAGCCGCCCGCGACGACGACCAACGCTTACGTCGTAGGCACGCGCGACTTCGTCGTCTTCGACCCCGGCTCGCCTTATGAAGACGAGCAGGCCGCGCTCGCCGAGTTCGTCAAAGATTTGATGGGCGAAGGCCGCGCGCTTCGAGAGATAATCCTGACGCACGAGCATCCCGATCACGTCGGCGGCGTCGAGGCTTTGCGCGAAACCTTCGGCGCAAACGTTTCGGTCGCCGCGCATCGCCTGACCGCCGACGCGCTCGAAGGCCGAGTCCGCGTCGAACGCTTTATCGAAGACGGCGACCTCGTCGAGCTTGAAGGCGACCCGCGCGTAAGCTTGCGCGCGATGCACACGCCGGGGCACACGCGCGGGCATCTCTCTTTTTACGACGAGAGCGCGGGCGCGCTCCTGACGGGCGACAACATCGTCGGCGTCGGCTCCGTTCTGATTGACCCCGAAGAGGGGAGCGTGCGCGACTATCTCGCGTCGCTCAAGCGTTACCGCGCCTTGCCGCGTCTGGTCGCGCTCTTCGGCGGCCACGGCCCCGCGACGGGAAGCCCGCATGCGAAGATCGAAGAGTACATAGCGCACCGTCTGAAACGCGAGCGCGACATACTCGCTTCGGTGCGAGGCGGCGCGTCGAGTCCGGCGTTGATAGTCGAGCGCGCATACAGCGACGTTCCGACGAAGATGCGTGCGCTTGCCGAACGCGCGGTGCTGGCGCATCTACTCAAGCTCGAAGAGGACGGACTCGTCGCGCGCGATGAGGCAGGGCGTTACATCGCCGCGACTGCGACGACGGACGCGAGGCGGGACGAGAACTAAATGAAGCATCGCCGCGATCATCGAATCGCGCGGGTTGAGCAGCAGCGGCGCGCGGCGCTAAACGAACTACAAGGGGAATACGTAAATCAGATGTCACTACCCAAAACACTCGGCGAGCTTAAAGCTCAGGGCTATCGCGTGCGCCCTGTCAAGGATGAGATGCGCGCAAACCTTTTGGATAAGCTCCGTCGCGGCGAACGACTGTTCCCCGGCGTCGTCGGCTACGACGAGACGGTCGTCCCGCAGATAACGAACGCCGTGCTCGCCCGCCACAACATCATCCTGCTCGGCCTTCGCGGTCAGGCCAAGAGCCGCATCATACGCCAGCTCACGGCTCTGCTTGACGAGCGCATCCCCGTCATCGCAGGCTCGGAGATCAACGACGACCCGCTTCGTCCCATCTCGGCTTACGGTCGGCAGACGGTCGAGCGCGAGGGCGACAAGACTCACGTCGCTTGGGTCGAGCGCGACTCGCGCTTCGTCGAAAAACTTGCGACGCCCGACGTGACCGTAGCGGACATCATCGGCGACGTTGATCCGATCAAGGCAGCGCGCGGCGGTCATCTTTTAAGCGACGAGCTGACCATCCACTACGGACTTCTGCCGCGCGCAAACCGGGGCATCTTCGCCATCAACGAGCTGCCCGACCTCGCGGGCAAGATTCAGGTCGGCCTCTTCAACATCATGCAGGAGGGCGACGTTCAGATTAAGGGCTACCCCGTGCGCCTCGCCTTAGACGTGATGCTCGTCTTCTCCGCGAACCCCGAAGACTACACCGCGCGCGGCAAGATCATCACGCCCTTGAAAGACCGCATCGGCTCGGAGATTGCGACGCACTACCCCGCGGAGCTTGCGCTTGGTGTAGAGATAACGAAGCAGGAGGCTTGGACGCGGCGCGACGGGATAGAAGGCGTTTTGCGCTTCCCCGAATTCCTCGGCGAGCTTGTAGAGCAGATAGCCTTCGAGGCGCGCGACGACCAGCGCATAGACAAACGCTCCGGCGTCTCGCAGCGCATGCCTATAACGGTCACGGAGTCCGCCGTCTCGAACGCCGAGCGGCGCGCGCTCCTGACGGGCGAAGAGGACATCGTCCCGCGCGTCTCCGACGTTTACGCCGCCACGCCTTCGATGACCGGCAAGATGGAGCTTGAGTACGAGGGCGAGCAGGTCGGTGCAGGCAAGATCGCGCGCGACCTCATCAAGCGCGCCGCCGGAGAAATCTTCGAGGGCTACTTCGTCGGCTTCGACTTCTCAAACGCTGTGCTATGGTTCGACTCCGGCAACAACCTCAAGCTCTCCGACACCGCGCCCGCCGACGAGTGCGTCGGGCTTCTCGAAGCCGTTCCAGACCTTATAGACAACGCGCTCGTTCCCTTCGACTTCCCGCGCACGGATGAGGCAATGCTCGTCTCCGCCTGCGAGTTCATCCTCGAAGGCCTCTACGCGCAGAACAAGATCAGCCGCAATGAAGAGGGCGGCTACACCGCCGCGACAAAAGCCAAGAAGGATCGCCGCGGCATGATCTATGATGATCTAACGGAGTCGGGACGATATAGTTAATGAGCGGAAAAACGAGAAGCCCTCACCCTAATGCTCTGCCCAACTACGAGAAAGCAGTTATTCCGCGTAGTAAGCTTGAAGATTACGCGCTTAATCCTGCTCACAAAGATGGCCGACACAAAGCGCGTCTTTTTAAGAGCATACTTGGCTTTGAAAAAGCCGACTGGCAAAGGCTGGAAAAAATCCTCTTGAATGAATTACCCTATCACGAGGCGGTTTTCAGTAGAGAAGATAAATGGGGTAAGTTCTATTCTGTGTTTTTCCCTATAGTCGGTCTAAATGGAAACACTGCTACCGTGCAAACTATTTGGAAAGTAGAAGCCGGAGCAGACTACCCTAGTTTCGTCACGCCGAGAGAGATAAAAGAAGTGAGGTGAGCCATGCTTGAAACGAAAAAAGCTCACGAATTAGATATTGTCGAACTAACTGAAGATTTGCCGGAATTCGGACTTCGTCGCGGCGAGCAAGGGACAGTCGTCGAAGCCTTTGAACACCCTGAAGAAGCGTACATGATTGAATTTGTTGACGAATCAGATGCGTCTTCAAGAATTGCATATGGCGTAAAGCCCAATCAAATCACAAATATTGATGCGATTGCTAAAGATTCCTTTAATACAGGTATTAAAGCACTAGATAAAGGGGAATTTGTTGAAGCACTGCGGAGCTTTAGAAAAGCAGCCAACCTCATACCAAGCTACGTTAGAGTTCTGCATAATTCTCTCGCTCAATCTATTGGGCCTCATGAAGACTGGGACAAGTTCATTTTCGCGATGCAACTTGTCCGATTGATTGATCCTGACTATGAAATCGCGAGAGATAATTTAACCATTGCTTACCTGAACTCTGGAGTACAGGAAGCTAAAAATGGAAAGTATGAAGAATCAATTCGTTTCTTTCACGCTGCCCTCGGGATAGAAGCTGCACCAGAAATCATCGCTCTTGTCAAAGAGAATATTGCTGCAAGTTATACGGCATTTGGGATGCGAGCCTTCCACAATGGTGATATTCAAGGTGCTTTAGCCCATTTCAGATCAGCACGTTTTTTTGCTTCTAACGAGGTAACCAGACAAAACTTTGGGAAAGCACATTTTCATTATGCGGACTTCTGTTCGCGTGCTGGCAATTTGGAAATGGCAATTGATAGTTATCAACGAGCCGAAGATGCTGGGTTAATGTTGCCGGAGGTTTTAAATAACCACGCTTGTGCATTAGCAAATAGTGGGCAGTTTTTAGGTGCGATAATGGTTTTGGAAACTGCACATAATCTGGCCCCCACTGATGAAATAATAAAGTCCAATTTGTCTAAGTTGCTTAAAATCAATCAAGTCTCAGCACCGAATAAAGAGATCATGCCGCGAGACTTCGTTACTGAAGACATTAAACTCGACTTTCTCATACATACGATGAACACAGTCAACCTTCGTTTGTCAGTATAATCAAATTTCAGAACGATGAAGTTCATACGCTACTCAAGATTCAAGGGCTTCGACGTGTCGGGCCTCTCTCTGGGCGATCTGATGGGGATGTTGCAGGACTCGCTGCTGGATTCGGGCTTCGACGACGATTACTACTGGACGCGGCAGCATCGCGACCCGGATGCGTCGCTCGACGCCTTGAGGCAGGCGCTCTTGCAGGCTCTTCTGGAGATGGGCGAACTCTCCGAGCGCGATGTCGAGGAGATGCTCGCGGAGAACGCGGGGCAGTTTCGCGGCTCGCAGTTGGAGGAGTTGCTGAACCAACTCATCGAGCGTCTTGTCGAAGAGGGCTACCTGAAGCTGAGCGAAGAGCCGCGAGCGACGGACGAGCGGCGGCGCAGGCAG
>DASQLL010000266.1:0-3297 GCA_035630035.1 Pyrinomonadaceae bacterium
TTTTTTAATTCTTTCAGCGAAGTAGGCGACCGTGCGCTTTAGCCCCTCGCGCAGAGGTATTGTGGGCGACCAGCCCAGCAGTTTTTGCGCGCGCGCGATGTCGGGGCGGCGCTGCTTCGGATCGTCCTGCGGGAGCGGGCAGGAGCGCATGCGAACCTCGACGCCCGCGGCGCGCGCCACCTCGTCGGCAAGCTCGCGCATCGTGAACTCGCCGGGGTTGCCGACGTTGACCGGGTCGTGAACGTCAAACTCGTCTTGCGCGCCCGCCTCGACGTTCATCAGCCGCACCATGCCTTCAACCAGATCGTCAACGTAACAGAACGAGCGCGTCTGCTCGCCCGTCCCGTAGATCGTAAGTTCCTCGCCGCGCAGCGCCTGCACGATGAAGTTCGACACGACGCGCCCGTCGTTCTCAAGCATGCGCGGGCCGTAGGTGTTGAAGATGCGAATGATGCGCGTGTCAACCTTGTTCTGCCTGTGGTAGTCCATCATCAGCGTCTCCGCGAGACGCTTGCTTTCGTCATAACACGCGCGCGGGCCGATGCAGTTGACGCGGCCCCAGTAGCTCTCAGGCTGCGGGTGAACTTCCGGGTCGCCGTAGACTTCCGAAGTCGAGGCTTGGAGGATGCGCGCGTGGACGCGCTTGGCGAGGCCGAGCATGTTGATCGCGCCCATGACGCTCGTCTTGACGGTCTTTACGGGATTGTATTGATAGTGGATGGGCGAGGCGGGGCAGGCGAGGTTGTAGATTTGATCCACTTCGAGCAGGACAGGCTCGATGATGTCGTGGCGCACAAGCTCGAAGCGCTTATCGTCGAGCATGTGGTGAACGTTCTCCCTGCGACCCGTGAAGAAGTTGTCGAGGCAGAGAACGTCGTGCCCTTCGCCGAGCAGCCTCTCGCAAAGGTGCGAGCCGATGAAGCCCGCTCCGCCAGTCACAAGTATCCGCATCTCTTCTCCCGCGCGAAATTTTCGTGAGCCTTCAGGCCCCGACATTGTACCAGCCATCACTAAGCCGCCGCGCCCTCTTTTTCCTGCCCCCCGTCGCCGGACGAGGCGACTTCGTCCGCGCCTCGATGTTGACGGCGACGGCGACGTTGACGGCGCGGCTCTCCAGGCTCTTCGACGCGACCGTTCACGGTGGCGAGCGCGGCGAGCAGAAGGAAGAGCAGGGCGTTGGCCGTCGTGTGGAGCGTGAAGTCGAAGAAGCTGTGGACCAGCACGCCCGCGCAGCCGGCGAGCGCGCCGAGCGCGATGCCGCGCCGCGTCTTGTCGTGCGATTGCATGCGCCTGAGCGCCATTCGGAAGAGCGCGACGACGAAGACGAGCGCGAGCAGGCCGCCGATTAGCCCTGCGTCCGAAAAGATTTGCAGATAGTCGTTGTGCGCCTGCTCAAGACGGTACGCGCCGCTCGACGTGTCGTAGCGCGGATAGACCGCGCCGAACGCGCCGAGGCCCGTGCCGAGCAGGGGATGGTCTTTGATGATCTCGATTGTGCCCGACCAGAAGTGCGCGCGTCCCGTCGTCGGGTCGGCGGAGTTGACCGTGCCGAGCAGACGGCTGACGGCATCCTCGCCGCCGAAGTAAATCACGCCGACGAAGACCGCGACGATCATCGCGAAGCCGAGGCCGAGCCTTACGGCAGCCGCGCGCATGCGCGTGCCCCTGTCCTCATCCTCGTTGCCGCGCCTGCGCCGCATCGCGGTCGCCGCCACAGCCGCGAGGAACATGATCTCGCAGACCATGCTGACCATCCCGCCGCGCGAGTTCGTCATCACGAGCGCAATCGCCATCATCGCCGTGGCGAAGGCGTAGAGCATCACGCGCTCGCGCTCGACCGCGCCCGCGAACAGAAGGCCGAGCGGCATCGCGAGCGCAAGCTCCATGTAGCCGGCGAAGTGGTGTCGGTTGATGTAGGGGCCGAACGGCTCGGCCTGCTTCGGCTGGCGCACCCAGAAGATCGTGCTGGGATTCAGGAAGTGCTGCATCAGTCCGTAGACCGCGAGCAGGAAGCCGAAGATGATGACGAGCCGCGCGACGAGCCGCAAACGGCGCGGGCTGTCTATAAACGCGAGCGCGGCGGCGAAGTATACGAAGAGGCCCGCGAGCTGAAGCAGCACGGAGCGCGTCGCGTGCGGGTCGAACGTGAAGGTGCGCGCAGGCTCGATGGACAGAGCGCCCGTTAAGTCCTGCGCCGCGCTCCCGCCGAAGGGAAGTAGCTGCACGAGTCCGAGGGCGATGAAGGCGATGAGCGGGAGCTGCAAAAAGTTTCGGCTCACGCGGAGCGTGCGCGTGCGCCAAGCGTCGAGCATCCAGAGAGCGAAGACCAGCCCCGCGGTCAACTGAAATATGCCGAGCGACCATGAATGCACCGTGCCGAAGGCGAGCGTCGTCGTGACGACCGCAAGACACAGCATGAGAATGATGAAGCGGCTCCAGACGCTGCGTGGCACGTCCGCCTTCGCAGCCGCTCGTGCGGGCGGCGGCTGCGAAGGCGGCGCGGGCATGTTCTGCCCGGTCGCGGGCGCGACCAGATCAGCGCGCGATGTCGCGCCCGCCGGAGCGTTGGAGGTCGAAATCGTCATACCAGATTTTTCCGAAAATGGGGCAGCTCTCCGCGGGGCAGCCCGCGCGCACGAGTCGCACGACGACGGCCTCGGTCTTCGCCCCCGTAGCGAACTCAAACGAGACCTGCTGCCAGTCGTTCGTCCCCGTGGGAACGGGAGCGGACGTGCCGAGCGCGGCAGTCTCCGCCGCCGCGTCCGCGACAGTGGTGACGAGCGTGGCCGCGCTCGAAAGCTCGCCCGTGCGGACGAAGAACGAGAGGCGATAGCGCGTCGAAGGCTGGACAGTGACCACTTGCCAGACGTTGCGGAAGTCCACTTGCCCCGATGCGTTGAAAAGTATGCGGAGCGAACGGCTCCCTCCGTGCGCGGTGCGCGCGTCAACGGCGACCTGCGCGGGCGCGGGAGTCACCTGCCACTGGAAAAGCTGCGTGCGCGGCTGTCCGATGTCGGACTCGAAGCCTGCGTTCGAGATTTTCTCCAACGCCAACCCTTGCTCGCCCGTCTCGACGAGCGACTGAAGCGCGCGATGATACTGCTGGCGCTCGTAGAGCGTGCGCGCCAGTCCCGCGCCGGCCAACGCCTGCTCGCGCCGCTCCTCCGCGCTCAACGAAGTCCAGACTTTGATCGCTTCGTCGAACAGACCGCGCCCGGCCAGCACGCCGACGAGCTGCGCGCGCGCGCCCGGCGTCTTGCCGACGGCATCAATGACGCGCTCCATGTCCCGCGCGTA
>DASQLL010000267.1:0-8005 GCA_035630035.1 Pyrinomonadaceae bacterium
TGGACTCCGGCGCAGCAGGGCGAGGCGCTGACGATGGCGCTCGAAACGGTCGCGCCGCAGGCGAAGTGGCAGAACACTGTGGTCGCGCTCGGCTCGGTCATAGCGCACACGGCGGTGCTTCTGGTCTTCCAGCTCGGCCAGCCGCGCATCTTCTTCTCGATGGCGAGAGACGGACTGCTCCCGCCCATCTTCGCAAGCGTCCACCCGAAATTTAAGACGCCGCACGTGACGACCATCGTCACGGGCCTGATCGTCGGCGGCATCGCGGCCTTCGCCAACGTGGACGAGATGGTGAGCTTAACGAACATCGGGACGCTCTTCGCCTTCGTGCTCGTCTGCATCGGCATCCCCATCCTTCGGATGAAAGACCCCGCGCGACACCGCCCGTTCCGCGTGCCGCTCGGCCCGTGGGTGCTGCCTCTCTTGGGCGTGCTCTCATGCATCTTCCTGATGTACTACCTGCCGGGCGGCTCTTGGTGGCGCTTTATCGGCTGGCTGGCTCTCGGCCTCTCCATCTACCTCTCGTACGGCTACACGCGCAGCGCCATCGGGCAGAAGCTGGGGCGTCCCGCGCGCACGCCTATGACGTTGAAGGTCGCGGCGCTCGGCTACCTGCTCGTAGCCGTCGGCCTCTTCGCCATCCCGCACGACATGGGGCCGGGCGAACTTCTGAGCGCGGCGACGACCTCCGGGGCAGACCGCCACGGGCGCGCACTCTACGGCCTGCTGCTCATCGTGGTCGGCCTCGTGCTCGGACTCGCGGGGTCTGTCATGGGCGCTTCGCAGAATACGGACGAGGGCGTGGACCAGAAATGACTTAACCGGCGCGCGGCGTCGTCGTAAGGCATGCCGGCGCAAAGAGCTAACCGCAACCATCAAGGGGAGCGACCTCAAACAGCAAACCTGAAAGGAGCGTTTGAAACCATGCCCGCTTTTATCGTGACGGTCCTGGTCTGGGTCGGGACAAAAGCTGCGGAGGCCGCCGTGTCCGCCGCCGTTAGCAAGCTCGTCGGCATCCCCGTTAACAAGGTGCTATCCATCGAAGTCGAGGGGGCGACAGTCGGCGCGCGGTTCGAGGCGTTCGCGCTCGGCATGTTCACGGGGAACATCAGGCCCGACCCGACCTACGAGCAGAAGGTGGCGCAGAGCTTCAAGACCTTACAGGATCAGGTGAGCAAACTGGAGCAGGGACTCGCCGAGGTCAAGGACGATCTGGCGAACTTCAAGTGGCAGGTCAAAGAGATGTTCGACGCGACGGACGAAGCGTCTCTGTGGAAGGACATGCTCGACATAGACCTCAAGCTCGACACCGGCTTCAAGAAACTGGGCAGGCTGGTGAAGGAGAACCTCGAAGAGGACGAGACAACGAAGCAGCCGAGCTACACGCCCGCCGAGCGCCGCCAGCGCACGATTGACCACTCCAACGCCATCGTGAACGACCGCGAAGACGATCTGGAGTACACGCGCGTGCGCCTACTGGGCAAACCCGCCGTTGGCACGACGCGCGTGAAGGGCTTTATGGAGATATGGCAGCAGCAGGCGTTGCGCGACGCAGACCTCGGCTGGAACGCCAATCGTCTGATCGAGGTTTACGAGATGCTTGAGGCGAAGTTCACGCGCGCGCTGCTCATACAGCTCAAGAGCGTGCGTTTGCAGATGGAGGCCCACGAGGCGCTGCACCGCGACAAGACGTCGAAGCCGGGCGGGGTGGATTTTTTCGTTGACACTTGCTACCCCATCCTGAAAGAGGAGGTTGACGCCTTCCGCAACATGGTCGAGACGCTGGCCGTCAACCTGATCCCGCTGCCCACGGGGGGGATGCGCCCGCTCGTCATCCCCGATCAGATTTCGGGGATGCTTGCGCGGCTCGACATGTACACAGCGCAGGCGCTGGGCGGCAAACTCTCCACGAAGGAGGCGCAGGACACCGCAGGCTCGGAGGGGGCTGTGGTGAAGCGCCGCCAACTGGACGTGCCCGCACTCGCGGGCTGCTGGGGCCGCATCGTCGTGCCGGGCACGCGGTGGATCAGGCGCGCGCCGGGTGCGAAGGAGAAGGCGCGCGTGACGATTAGCGGAGCGGGCCGTGCGACGGAGACCTGCAACGGCACGCTGGAGGTGCGCGCCGTCAAATACCTGCCCTACGAGAATAAGAGCGGCGAGACGTTGCACAAGGGCTACCAGTTGCAGGTCGGCAACGAACCGCTCGACATGGACAAGATGCTGCTGGCGCACTTCACGCCGAGCGACGTGCTGAAGGGCAGCGCGTCGAAGGACGGCGAGGAGGTAGACGTGCAGCTCGAAACCGAGGGCGGCGAGGTGCTGGCGAAGGCGAAGGCGATGCTGGTCTCCGTGCCGCTGGACGAGGAGGGGAAGACCACCGCGCCCTACGGCACTTTCATGATGAGCTTCAAGGCCGGGGCCGGGCTGCGCGGCATGTAGGAGGAGAAGGCGATGAGATTCCTTGTAGCTAACGACAACAGGGGCGGCTCGGTGTCGGTGAAAGTCGGCAAGCCCGACCCGCGCGACGACTCTTACAACGTAGACCCTAGTCGCCTCTACGGCAAGATCACGCGGAAGATGTCCGAGAGCGCGGGCACGGGCACGGGCCAGATGAACGTAAGCCTTGAGACCTCTTCTGAGTTCGTCGGCTATCAGAAAGCGACTCTCGACTGCGCGGGACTAACGCTTACGAGCAAGGGCACGATCAAGCTGCCGCAGGACGAGGCGGCGCAAGGGCGCGGCGTCGTGCACGACTCGATAGCGATGGGCTTCCGCGTCGCGCAGGGAGGCAAAGTGCAACTGACGGCGTCGGTCGTGAGCGATCTGGACATCGTAGACCTCCGTCTGACAGGCCCCTCGTTCCCCAAGCCGCTCCGCATCCTCGACGAGCACGACGAGACGCACGACCTCAAGCCGGGCGAGTACATGCTGAGGGGCGCGTACCAGTTGGCCGTCACGCTGCCCGACAGCAGTCTCGGCGGCAGACCTCTGACGGTCGAGATGCAGGCGACGCTGACGCCCGTCTCTTAAAGCAACTCGGCGGGCGGCCTACCACGCAGGCGCGTCGAATAAGGCTCGGCGTAATCTCAAGCGAAGGGGCGCGACGATGAGACGACTTTTAATTCCGCTGCTCTGTCCGTGCCTCGTCGCGGCCCTCGCAACGGGGTGGACGGGAGGCACGCAAACGCAAACGAACGCCGACTTGATTGAGGCGGCGCAGATGAAGTGCGACGTGGCGGCCTACGTCGTTGACCCCGACCCGAACGGACTCAACGTGCGCTCCGGCCCCGGCAAGGCGTTCACGGTCGTCGGCACGATCCCGCGCCGCGAGAGCGCCGTCGAAGTTCGTGTGACGGGCGCAACGGGGCAGTGGCTGAGGATCAGAGACGCCGTGACGCAGGAAGAGGACGAGACCGTCTTCAAAGGTGAGGGCTGGGTCTTCGGCCCGATGCTCGTCACGCAGACGAAAAACTACGCCAGCCTCGATCCGAACGCGCTGAACGTTAAAGTCTTCAAAGAGCCGACCAAGCGTAGCGCCGTCGTCACGCGTCTACCCAACGAGACCGAGGTGAAGCTCGTCGGCTGCAAAGGCAACTGGGCGCAAATCCAGCACAAGAAGCTCACGGGTTGGCTCGACCCCGACTCGCAGTGCGCCAGCACGCTGACGAACTGCTCCTGAATCCGTAACAGCAAAGCGGAATGCGGATTGATGACAGCGTTGCTGTCTTTCAATCCGCAATCCGCAATCCGCAATCTATTTGAGTCCGGCTTTGAGGTCTGCGTGAAGAAGTCTGTGGAAGAGATGCTCGCCCGCCTCGCGACGCACGGAGAGGCGGCCCGCCGTGTATGCGCTCGAAGCGAGGCCGCGCTGGACTGACTTGCAGATGGCAGTGTCCTCGTCCTGAATCCTCTGGCCCACATTGATGCTCGCGAGGTTGCGCTCGCGCGCCGCGTCGGACGCGTCGGGAAAATAAAAATCGAAGATAACTTCGGTTCGATCAACGCCGAGAGGCAGGACGAGGTTCGTGTCCATCACGCCCTCGTACCAGTTGATCATGAAGTTCGGATAAATCCAGTAGTAGAGCGCGCGCTCGCCGCGCCGCACCGCGCCCGTCTCGCTTTCGGCTCCCGCGCTCACGACCGGGCTTGACTGCAAACAGAAACGCTCGCCGTTCTCAATCGTGTAGTTCGAGTAATCGAGAACGCTGTCGAGACCCTTGTGAAGATAAGGGACGTGGTAGCCGCCGTCGAGATAGTTGTCAACGAAGACCTTCCAGTTGCAGTCGAAAGCGTATTGACGCCGCTCGACCCATTGAAGATTTTGAAAGCTCAAGGGGCGCGTCTGTTCGACGAGCTTCGCGCCCAAGAACTCTTCGAGCGAAGCGCCGCCGCGCTCCAACTTCACGAAGACCCAGTTCTCCCACACGCCGCACTCGACGGGAACGAGACCGCTGGCCGCGCGGTCGAAGCCGCACACGCCCGCAAAGTCGGGCGTGCCCCGCAGCTCGCCTTCGAGTGTGTACGTCCAGCCGTGATAAGGGCAGCGCAAGTGCTTCGACGTGCCCTCTTCTTCGTTCATCACGGCTGCGGCGTGGTGCCGGCAGACGTTGAAGAAGGCGCGCAGGACTCCGTCGCTCCCGCGAACGACCACGACCGGCTCGCCCGCGATCTCGCGCGTGACGTAACGGCCCGGCTCGCGCAACTGTTCGACGCGCGCGGCAAGCTGCCACGTGCGCGCAAACACCGTCCGACGCTCAAGCCCGTAGACGCGCTCGTCCGTGTACCACGGCGCGGGGATAGTCCAAGCCTCCGCGAGCGGCGCGCGCGCGTCGTAGCTCTCGACGATTTCTCTTAGGGAATCTTCCAAGGCTCTTACCGATTGCGAAACACTTTGATTGCGGATTGCGGATTGCGGTCTTCCGCGACGGGGAGAAGCGGAGACAGGGAGAAGGGGAGAAAGAAGCTGCGCTGTCAATCGTCTCCCCGTCTCCGCGTCCGCCCGTCTCCCCGTCTTCTTCTTAATCCGCAATCCGCAATCCGCAATCCGCAATTCACTTGACCGGCGTCGCGGTCTTCCGTTTCGGATTGAAGAACGGAGTCTTGACGACGGTCGCGCCTACGCGGTGGCGGACGGCCTCGACCGTGACCTCGATTTCGAGGCGCGTGCCCGGCTTCGCGTGCTCGCGCCTGACTGTCGCGAGCGCGATTAGTTTTTTCAGCGTCGGCGACCAAGTGGTCGAGGTCGCCTTGCCTGTCTGCGCGCCTTCGCGGTAGACGGGCACGGCGACGCGCGACGCGGCGGGCGAAACAGAAGGCGGCAGGCCCGCCGCTTCGTAAAGGCGCTCGACGCCCGTCCAGTCAACCTCAAGCCCTACGATCTCGCGCGCGTGACCGCGCCTGCGCTCTTCGTTCAAAGCCGACTGGCCTACGAACTTTCCTTTGTCGAGATTCACGAGGCGGCCTAAGCCAAGCTCGAACGGCGAATACTTCTGCTCCTCTATGAGAGCCTTCTTGCTGCCGTGAAAGTCCACGTCAATCAAGAGCAGCCCCGCCTCGACGCGCGCAACGTCCAGAGCGAGCATCCCCGCGGGGTGTATGTCGAACGCGCGGCCCGCCTGCGTGAGCGCGTCCCAAACCCTGACGGCCTCTTCCGAAGGAATCCAAATCTCGTAACCGAGGTCGCCCGTGTACCCCGTGCGCGAGACTTCGACACGAACGCCCGCGATCTCTCCCGCCGCGACGCGAAAGTATTTCAGGTTCTCTATGTCCGCCGTTTTAACAATGCTCTTCAGCAAACGCCCCGAAGTCGGGCCTTGCAGCGCGAGCGCCGAGACCGTCTCGGAGATGTCCTCTATCTCTACGTCCAACCCCGCCGCGTTCTGCGTGAACCAACGCAAAGAAGGGTCTGCGGCAGTCCAACGGTAGGTATTCTCCGCGAGCCTTGAGACCGTTCCGTCGTCAATAACCTTCCCGCGCTCATCGCACCACGGCGTGTATATGACCTGCCCCGTCTTCACCTTGCTCATGTCGCGCGTCACCACGCGGTCAACGAGCCGCGTCGCGTCCGGCCCCGTCAGCCGGTACTTGAAGAGCGGCGAGATGTCTATCAACGCCGCCGCGTTCCTGATAGCGTTGTACTCGTGCTCGTGGTGCGGCTCGTAAGAGCTTACGGCGTAGTAGCCCGACCACTCGCGATAGCTCAGGCTCTCGCAGAGCGGAAACGTTCTCTCGTGAAAAGCTGTTCCGATTGGCATGAAGGAATCCTTAACCCTTGATTGTCAAGGCGTGCGATTATAAGTAGGCTAGTGAACATGGGGCAAGCATCGCATGAATAATGGTTTCCGACGTTGTTAGGACGTGGATGCCATTGAACTTTATCTTTGAGTCTTGCGGAGCGTTCACTCTCCTGCCAAAATGAACGCGCCTTCCGAGTTTCTTTTTAGCGACGGAGATACAGGTGACTAAACCCCCGACTAAGTTGAAGACTCCGCCCGCACCCAGAAATCCCCTCGCCGAAGTTTTCGGCTTCACGACCGGCGACAAGTCGGAACGCGCGCTACATTATCAAGTTAACAAACTATGTCCGTTTAATAACATCGTCCCTTCATGCACGAAGGTCAGCGTGCTTGATCCTTTAGGAGTGTGCAGTCTGCACGACAAGGACAGCCAACGGACGGTGATCTGTCCGGTCAGATTCAAGGAAGATTGGCTCATCACCACTCAGGCGGCGAACTTCTTTTTCCCACCTAACACGCAATGGACAGCAATGCCGGAAATTCGTTTGACGGACATTCATGGCAAAGCCGCAGGCAATATCGATCTCGTCCTCGTAGCGTATGACGACGAAGGTTACGTGACGGACTTTGGCGCGGTCGAGATTCAGGCGGTCTATATTTCCGGCAACCTTCGGCGTCCGTTCCGGGCTTACGTGAAGGATTTGAGCCAGACAACAATAGACTGGTCAGGTCAAAAGGAGTATCCACGCGCTGACTATCTTTCGTCCTCACGTAAGCGACTCGCGCCGCAATTAATTTATAAAGGCGGCATCCTGCGAGCTTGGAGAAAAAGGGCGGCTGTTGTCATTGATCGGAAATTCTTTGAATCTCTCCCCAACCTCAGTGCGGTCAGTTCAAATAAAGCGGACATCGCTTGGCTAGTCTATGATCTTCAACAGGTGGCTGCCGATGAGCCTTACCATCTCGTTCATCATCAAACAATCTTCACAGAGTTCGGGCTAGCGCTCGACACCATCACTAGAACGGAGGCCGGCCCGGTCGAAGATTTCATCAAGACTCTTCAAGGCAAGCTCAAGAAACTGAAAGCGGGCGAGCCGGTGACTGACACAACGCTTGACGAAGCTTTGACGGAATAACTTTATGTCGTTGCGCGCCACGCAAATCCATTTACTTAATCCGAGCGAAGTTGTGAACGTCGCGTCCGTGCCGCAACGCAGCCCTTTTCGTTATCCGGGCGGCAAGACATGGCTCGTGCCGCGCATCCGGCGATGGCTTGCGAGTCTGCGGGTGCGTCCGGTCGAGTTTATCGAGCCGTTCGCGGGCGGCGGCATCGTGAGCCTGACCGTCGCCGCCGAGAGACTGGCGGAGCGCGTCACGATGGTGGAACTTGACGAGCAGGTAGCCGCCGTCTGGGAAACCATCATCACCAACGACGAGGGCGCGCGGCTCGCCGAGGCGATAGTGCGTTTCGATCTCACGCGCGAATCACTGGCGGAGGCGTTAGGGAGAGAGGCTACTTGCGCCCGCGAGCGCGCCTTTCAGACGATCCTGAAGAATAGAACTTTTCGTGGCGGCATCCTCGCTGCCGGTTCCGCTCCGCTCAAACACGGCGAGAACGGCAAAGGCATCAAGTCGCGCTGGTATGCGGAAACATTGCGGCGTCGTATATTGGACATCTCCGCGACGCGCGCCTCGATCACGTTCATCAAAGACGACGGCCTCGAAGTTATGAGACGAAACTTGACGCGACGTGACGCGGTATTCTTCAT
>DASQLL010000268.1:0-8764 GCA_035630035.1 Pyrinomonadaceae bacterium
TAACTGCTTCGTCAACCTACTGGCCGGTCTTGTGGCCTATACTTACCAGGAGAAGAAGCCGTCATTGAACATTCGTGTCAAAGAGCAGTTACAACTTCCGGCGCTGGTTTTCTGAGTTCGCTTATCCCGAACTCACGTTATCTCATAGGAGATGAATGCGAGGCTTTGCCATGAACAACACGCGCGCTCTTGTCGTCAAAGCGACGGCCTCGACTTCCACTTTCGCCGAAAGGCACGAGGCGTTCGGCGAGCTTGTGACGATGTTTCAGGACATGGCGTACGGCTGCGCGTATGCGGCGCTCGGCGATTTCCACCTCGCGGAAGACGCCGCGCAGGGGGCTTTCGTCACGGCGTGGCAGAGGCTCCAACAGTTGAGGCAGCCGGAGGCTTTTCCGGGGTGGCTCAGGCGCATCGTGCTGACCGAGTGCAGCCGCATGACGCGGGGCAAACGCCCGCGGCTCGTTACGCTGGACGCGAGCGCTCACGTTGCTTCCGGCGGCGTCGGCCCGCAGGAAGCGCTGGAGAGGGATCAGTTGAAGAGCGCGGTGCGCGCCGCTGTCGAGTCGTTGCCGCGCGCCGAGCGTATGGCGGTCGTGCTGTTCTACGTCAGAGAACATTCACACAGGGACATAGGCGAGTTTCTCGGAGTCCCGACCACCACCGTCGCCAAGCGTCTCCACACGGCGCGCGCGCGTCTGAAGGGCATCATCATGGGAGCATTCTCAGACGACTTCAAAACGCGCCGTCCTTCAAGGGATGCGTCCTTCGCCGAAAAGGTAAGGGCCGGAATTTACGACTGCTACGCGGGGCAGTACAGGTACGAGCTTCGCCCCGACCTCGTAGTAACCATCAGGAGGGACGGAGACAAATTATTCAGCGAAGCAGCCGGGCAGACGAATGAGCTGTTCGCACAGGGCGACGCGGAGGCCGAGTTGTGCACGCGGGAGTTCGACGGCAGAGGCGAATTCGAGAGGGACGCGCGCGGGCGCGTCACACACTTCGTCTACTTCGAGTTCGGTAAAGAGATGGGGCGCGCGTTGAAGATCGGTTGACCGGAGCGGCGCGCAAGAGCGCGAAGAGGAAACTTATGACGAAAGGTCGCATCGCTTATGTCGAAAGCGCGCATCGCTAAAGAGGTCGCTCTCTGGGCAGTCACGATTTTTCTGGCGCTCGTGTGCCTTCGCTCCGGTCTGACGAAACTGCCGGGCGACGGTTTCTGGGCGCGCGATTTTCAGAGGTGGGGCTACCCCCGTGGTTCAGGCTCGCGGTCGCGTTGGCCGAGCTTGCCGCGTTCACGCTCCTCCTCATCCCTCGGCTCGCGAGTTTCGGCGCGGGGCTGTTCGCCGTCGTCATGGCCGGCGCAATCTACACGCACGCCACGCACAACGAGTCGAGCCGCCTCCCCTTCAACTTCCTCCTTCTCGCACTCTCGCTCCTCGTGCTATACGCGCGCCGTCGCGGCCTCACGAAGAAGTCCTCGGCAGTGTCGGGCTGAATCCGAACCCGCCCTCCTTTGCGCCTCACACACGCGTGATATACTGCCCTCTCGTTACACACCGGGACTTTCTGAAGTCCGCCCCGTTCTCGACCCAAGCATCAGCCCATGAAAGAAAACAGCACGACCGACACGCTCACCGGAACCGTGAAGGGGCCGGGCGAGTTGCCGCACGAGTTCCTTTTCATCACAGCCGACAACGAGCGCGCGCGCATAGGCGAGTTCGTCTACTACACTGCGCGCGACGGCGAGCAGGTGCGGCGCATCATCGGCAACGTCACGGGCCGAAGGCTCGTGCGAAACCTGCCCGACGCATTCTTGTCCGACCCTGAGACGCCGCCGTCGGTCGTCTCTTCGCTCATCGGACTCGACGGCGAGGGCTGCGAGCTTTACGAGATAACGGTCGAGACCGTCGGCTACTTCAGCCGGCACTTGGGCGACTTCGTCAACCCGCGTATCCCGCCGCGACCGGGCGATCCGGTCTTCCTCGCCTCATCCGAAACGCTCTCGGATTGTCTGAGCGCGCGGCACGTGGGCGAGACCGGCTCGGCGCACGTCGGAAGTCTCCTCACGCGCGAGGCGGGCGCTGTCCCTGTCGTGCTTTCGATAAAGGACGTTGTGTCAACGCACCTTGCTATCTTAGCCTCGACGGGCGCGGGCAAATCCTACACGGCGGGCGTTTTGGTCGAAGAGTTGATGATGCCTTACAACCGCGCCGCCGTCCTCATCGTTGACCCGCACGGCGAGTACGACACGTTGCGCTCGATTGAAACGGACGCGCACTTTCGCGACGCGCGCGACGACTACAGGCCGGAAGTAAAAATCTTCACGCACGAGCGCGTCCGCGTGCGCTTCTCTTCGCTGACGGAGGCCGACATCAAGTACCTCCTGCCCGAAGGCACTTCGGAGAAGATGCTTCACTTTCTCTCGCAGGCCTTCCGGCAGCTCACGGCGACGCGACAGAAAGAGCTTTGGGGCTATCACGATCTGCGCGACGAAGTGAAGGCGCAGAAGTACGAGGGCGGCGACCGCGGCGAGTCGGGCAACGCAAGCTCAATCGAAGGACTTCTGTGGAGACTCGACGCGCGCTTCGACAAGCCGAACTCGATATTCTCCGACAGCGAGCACATCCCACTCGGCGATATGTTCCAGCCGGGCCGTTGCACCGTCTTGCAGCTCTCCGACATCGAGCAGAACGAGCAGCAAGTCGTCGTCGCGACGCTCCTGCGCCGCGTCAACAAAGCACGCATGGCGACCGTGCGCGGCGAGGCCGAGGCGGGGAGCGACGGCCACCTTCCCTACCCCGTCTTCACACTCCTCGAAGAAGCGCACCGCTTCGCGCCCGCGGGCCAGACGGTCGTCTCGACGAACGTGCTAAAGCAGATTCTCTCCGAGGGCCGCAAGTTCGGCGTCGGCATCGGCCTCATAACGCAGCGCCCCGGCAAGCTCGATCAGGACGTTCTCTCGCAGTGCATGACGCAGGTCATCATGCGAATCGTCAATCCCATAGATCAGGACACCGTCGCGAAGTCGGTCGAAGGCGCGGGCCGGCAGCTCTTGCAAGAGCTTCCCGCGCTCACCAAAGGCCAAGCCGTAATCTCCGGCGTCGGCGTCAACACGCCCGTCATGTGCCGCATACGCCCGCGCATCACCAAACACGGCGGCGAGACCTTCGACGCCCCCTCCGAGTGGGCGCGCTGGCACACGCGCGAGGAGAAAGAGCATCGCGAACAGGACTCCGCCGTCCTCGCCTCCGCGCCCTCGAAGCAGAAGAAATCGGAGCGCGTCCGCGGCTTCCAGATTTAAGGAGTGCCCATGTCATCTTCACCATCAACCGAAGCACCTGACGCCGTTGCCTTCGTCTGCGCCCGTGCCACATCCGCCTGCGAAACATTACCCTTCTTTAACAAGCATGAAGGTAAGCAGTATTGCGTGCTTCATTATCCCGACAAGGATAAAGTCGCAGTCTTCAATAAGGCGTTGGAGAGAAAGCTTGAGAACAAAGATTTTGACTTTAATGGAGTATGGTTCCCTGACGACGTAGATTTTAGTGGTCTTGAATTTAACAAATCCGCAAACTTCAACTTCACTACGTTCAAAGCAAAGACGCACTTCATCTCAGCCACGTTCAGCGCAACGGCAGTATTCTTCGCGGCCACGTTCGAGGCAGAGGTGTCCTTCGGTTCCGCCACATTCAACGCAGATGTATATTTCGACTCCGCAACGTTCAACGCGAATGTATATTTCGACTCTGCAATTTTCGGCGCAAAGGTATATTTCGACTCCGCTAGGTTCATCAACGCAGAGGCGGACTTCGGCTCCGCCACTTTTAAGGATTACCTTAGATTTACAGGAACAGAGTGGAATCAGGTCTTTGACGATAAGTCATCTTTAATGTTTCAGTTCGCTAGAATCGAACAATCTGACCCCCTCTTATTTCACACGCTTATGCTCCGTCCTCACTGGTTCGTGAATGTGGATGCGCGCAAGTTTGAGTTTATTAATGTGACTTGGAACTGGCGGGGTGCCCGGCGGCAAATCAAAAGCTTAGGAACAAAACAAGACTTGTCGGCCCT
Source organism: Pyrinomonadaceae bacterium (assembly GCA_035630035.1). Lineage (GTDB taxonomy): Bacteria > Acidobacteriota > Blastocatellia > Pyrinomonadales > Pyrinomonadaceae > QHXN01. The sequence continues at coordinate 4,072 of DASQLL010000268.1, forward strand.
CCGTCTGCTAGCAATGGCCTATCGGAATCTCGCGGTCAATACCGAGGAGAACCACCACTACGAGGAGGCGTCGAGGTTTCGTTACATGGTGATGGAGGCGCGGCGTTTAGAAGGCTGGCAAGGCTGGCGTAACTCCGCTTCCTGGATGCTCAACTGGTGGTACTGGCTGGCAAGCGGTTACGGCGAGCGCATTTGGCGCGCGTTTGTAGTGCTGCTCGGAATATGGCTGCTCGCAGCCGCGCTCTATACGCAGGTCGGCTTCGCACGTTGGGAGACGAAGGTGACGAACGAGAAAGAGGCCGCCGAGGTGAGGCGCGACGAAGTGGGTGAGCCTTTACGCTGGCCGCACGCGCTCCTGTACAGCGCGGGCGTGATGACGCTGCAAAAGCCTGACCCGCGCCCCGCTACGAACGCCGCGCAAGCGTTCGTCATGCTCGAAACCATCCTCGGCCCCGTGCAGGCCGCGCTGCTCGCGCTCGCTATACGGCGCAAGTTCATGCGCTGATTTCGGTGAGCCTCCGCGCCCTCGACGCCCTGTGCCGGTGAGCAAATTGAGTTGACTTAATCCCCGAATTTGGAATATCGTCCCATGCTACAGGCAACCGGGGCTTGGGCCGAGAAGGTTTTGAAATGGCCTCGCCTCTTACCCGCCCGGCATTGTTTATTCCTTTCCGCATCGGAAGACGCATTCTTTCGCTCTATAGGAGAAACGTCCCATGTCCCACTTTCCCAGACGCGTCCTGACGCACTCGGCTTTAGTCCTTCTCTTCGCCGCGCTCGCGCTCGTCGCTTCAAACGCGCGCGCGCAGACGCCCGCTGACAAGGAGAAGGAGGAGCCGCCCTTTCATGAGTACAAGGGCGTCCGCATCGGCATGACCGCGGACGAAGCGCGCAAAAAGCTCGGCGACCCGACCGACAAGGGCGACAAGCAGGACTTCTACTCGTTCAACGATAACGAATCGTGTCAGGTCTACTACGACGACACGAAGAAGGTCTTCGCGGTCTCCGTCACATACCTCGGCGGCAACAACGTGCCCGTGCCCAAGTCCGTCCTCGGCATCGAGGCCGACCGCAAGGACGACGGCACGCTCTACAAGCTCATACGCTATCCGAAGGCCGGCTACTGGGTCTCGTACACGCGAACGTCCGGCGACTCGCCGATGACCATCCTCGCGATGCAGAAGATTCAGTAGGCCGGGCCGGCCAGAGGCGACCGCTGCCGCGACCGGGCCGAAAAACCTTCGTCCACGAAGTAACACGAAACCGACGAGAAGGGGGCGTGAGGAAGATCGGCGCGTCCGCGCTTCGTATTGTTTCGTGTGTCTTAGATCAACTTTCAGTTGCGTGTAGGCGAGAGGCAATTCACCGCCGCAGGCGCAGAGAACGCAGAGGGGGCGCAGAGAGAATAAAATCCTCTGCGCCCCCTCTGCGTTCTCTGCGCCTGCGGCGGTGAGTCTTACGCGCACTACACTCAAGTGTAAAGCAATACAGTGGACATTTCTCAACGCTCCCACGTCGCCCGTTTTGATTCGGTCAACTCCCCAAGCTCACCCGCGCGTCGCGCCCGCGGCGCGCGGTTGCTTTTCCCCGCCGCGATGCTAATATGAGCTTGCGTTTCAAACGCCCCCAAACGCTTATCAAGTGACGCCGAGTTTCCACTCATTCGGGAAACTTGTGACTTCCGAGCGCGCCGCGCGTGAAAGAGCCTGCGGCGCGACAATCACCGAGGACGAAGATGGCGGATCAGGACGCTTCCACAAAAGCAGACGAGCGGCGCATCGCAACGCTTCTCGCCGCACGCCGCGACGAGATTCTAAACCTCTGGATCAAAGAGAGACTTGAGTCCGACGAGTTCCGCGACGAGCTGATCTCCAAAAAGGACTTGCGCGAGCAGTCGCGGCACGTGCTCGACATGCTCGTGCAGGCCGCGCAGGACGCGGGCGACGAGGGCTTCAACCACACGGCCTTCGACGACCTGCGCTCGTATCTGAACGAGATTTCGCACATGCGCGCCGTCAAGGGCTACACGCCGATGGAGAACGCGACCTACGTCCTCTCGCTTCGGAACGTAGTCGTCCCGCTCCTCGCCGAAGAGATGGAGGGCGACGCCGCGGGACTCGTCCGCGAGATAGACCACTTCACGCGCCTCTTAGACAGGATGGGCCTCGTGATGGTCGAGAACTTCATACGCTCGCGCGAGGAGATCATCCGCCAGCAGCGCGCCGACATGCTTGAGCTTTCGACCCCGGTCATCAAGGTCTGGGACAAAATCCTGACGCTCCCAATCATCGGCACGCTCGACTCGCGCCGCGCGCAGATGATGACCGAGGCGCTGTTGCAGAAGATCGTCGAGACCGGCTCGACCATAGCCATCCTCGACATCACGGGCGTGCGGACGATGGACACGCTCGTCGCCAACCACCTCATCAAGACCGTGACGGCCTCGCGGCTGATGGGCGCGCGCTGCATCCTCACGGGCGTAAGCCCCGCGATAGCGCAGACGATGGTTCAGCTCGGCATTGACCTGACGCAGATAACCACGCGCGCGCAGATGTCCGACGGCATCAAGCTCGCGCTCGAAATGAACGGGCGCACCGTCGTCGCGACGAAGGCTCTGGCGCGGCTCCAGAACGGCAACGGCGACGGCGCGCAGACCACGCTCAAGCAGACCGAGCAGATAATCACGAGCGGCGGGCTGGCTGAATCCAAACAGCGGGAACAGAATTGAGGCTGAAGCGCCACGACGGGATAATTACATGGCCTCACGGAAAAGATTGGTATTTATCAGTCACAGTGGTAAGGATACGTGGGTAGCGAGGCAGATCGAGCGGGAGGTAGCCGCCCGCGGCGCGGCTACATTTCTGGATTATGTCCACATCGAGATCGGCGAACAGTTTGAGGTGAAGATAATTAAAGCGTTGAACCGCGCGGACGAGCTTTTGATGCTTCTTACCCCGTGGTCGCTCGACCATCCGTATATATGGTCGGAGGCGGGGGTGGCGTGGGGCAGGCAGATTCCCATCATCGGGATTCTACACGGCATGAGCACGTCAGAATTTCTTTCCAAGCCGAATATTCCGACCTACCTCAAGGCCGATAACTTGCAAGACCTTAATGGTATCGAACGTTATTTCGAGGAACTTGCTAAGAGAACGAAGCCGAAGAAGCCGTCGAGGGCGAAAGCGAAACGCAGGTGAGGTGAAGGGGCTGAATTTATGAACCTCCAACAAATCTTTATTTCACACGCCGCTTCTGACCGCGAGTGGGCGCGTGAATTCGCAGCCGCGATACACGATCTTGGTGTCAACGTCTGGTTCGACGAGTTCAATATTAGGCCGGGCGATCACGTCACCGACCTACTCGAAAAGGGCTTGAGAGAAAGTGATGTCGTCGTCCTACCCATCACGCGCGAATCACTTGGCAACTCAAACTTTTTCTTCGAGCTTGGGGCGGCGATTGCGATGAACAAAAAGATTATTCCCATCGTGGCAGAGGACATTGACTATTCACAGCTTCCGCTCAGCCTGAGTCGCGTCAGCGTATTAAAGAGGAGGTCGCCCAAGGAAACAGCCGAGGAATTGGCTAAGGCTTTGAAAATCCCGCACGACGAAGCCGCTTAGCGTCATCGAGCCGAACTAATTACGGGGAAAATTTACTTATGGAAGGACAGCAACGCATTCCAATCTTGAAAGTCGGGCGCGTGCTGATCGTGCCGATACAGGTGGACATGGACGATCAGACCGTGATTCACCTGCAAGAGCGCATTCTGACGGAGCTTGAGCGGACGGGCGCGCGCGGCGTTTTGATAGACATATCCTTGCTTGAGATGGTGGACTCCTTCATCGGGCGCGTGCTTTCGGACATCGCGGCGATGGCGCGCATCATGGACGCGCGCACCGTCGTCGTCGGCATGCAGCCCGCGGTCGCGATCACCTTGGTCGAGCTTGGGCTTGAGCTGCGCGGCGTGGACACCGTGCTGAACGTTGACGAGGGCATCAAGCTTTTACGCAGCGAGTTCGGCATGAACGACGAGGACGGCGACGAGCTGGGTTACGGGGGAGCGGGAGCATTTGCCGAGCAGGTCAATCGCCCTTGAGAGCGAGCAAGACATCGCCAGCGCGCGCGGTGAAGCGCGTGCCATGGCCGTCGCTATGGGCTTCCGCCTGTTAGACCAGACGCGGCTCGCGACCGTCGCCTCCGAGCTTGCTCGCAACGTCGTCAAGTACGCGCTCCGCGGTCGCATGATCGCGCAGCCGTTCGAGAGCGCGGCGGGGCGCAAGGGGCTTCGCCTCATCTTCGAGGACATAGGCCCCGGCATCCCCGACATCGCAGCCGCCATGCGCGACGGCTTCTCGACGGGACGCGGACTCGGCAAGGGACTGCCCGGCTCGAAGCGGCTCGTTGACGAGTTCAACATCGAGTCCGAGGTCGGGCGCGGCACGCGCGTCACGATAGTCAAGTGGCTGTAAAAATAATTCGGATTGCGGATTGCGGATTGCGGATTGAAAAGGCGATGGCTCTTTCAATCCGCAATCCGCAATCCGCAATCCGCAATTCTTTATGAGGGTCTTCCACTCCCAAGAGATCAAGGACGAGGCACAGGTGGGCACGGCGCGGCGCGCTGTGCATCGCTACGCCTCACGCCTCGGTTTCGACACCGACGCGCTCGCGGAGATAGACATCGTCGTGCAGG
>DASQLL010000269.1:0-6744 GCA_035630035.1 Pyrinomonadaceae bacterium
TCGCCGCTCGCAGCACTCTGCTTGCTCGCGCCGACGTTTGCGGGCGCGCAAGCTACTTCCGCGCCCGCGCAGGATGAAGAGGAGATCGTCCGCATCAGCAGCGAGCTTGTGCAGACGGACGTGATGGTCTTCGACAAAAGCGGCAAGTTCGTTGACGGCCTCAAGCAGGACGAGTTCGAGCTGAAAGTTGACGGCAAGCCGCAGTCAATCGGCTTTTTCGACCGCATCGAGTCAGGGACGGTTAACGAGGACGCACAGCTTGCCGCCGCGCGCGGGACAAAGTCGGGCACGGACAGGGGCGCGTCTTTGCCGCTCGACCGCGGTCGCACGGTCGTTTTTTTCGTGGACGACCTGCACCTCTCGCCCTCAAGCTACTCGCGCATACACAAGACGCTCCTGCGCTTCATTGACGACGAGATCGGGCAGAACGACGAGGCCGCCGTTATATCCGCGAGCGGGCAGATAGGTTTCCTACAGCAGTTCACCGAGAACAAGGCGGTGCTGCGCGCCGCGGCCTCGCGCCTGGGCGTGCGCCCTTACTCGACGCGCGACACGCAGAACCCGCCGATGACCGAGGCGCACGCTTTCGCGATTCAGAACGGCGACACGGGAGTTCTCGACTACTTCATTGACGCCCTGCTTCGAGAAACCCCCAACCTCAGCCGTCAGATGGCCGCTTCGATGGTGGAGTCGCGCGCGAATAGTATCGCCGAGCAGTCGCGCAGTATCGCGCGTAACACGCTCGCGTCGCTCCACTCGATGGTGCGTAACAGCTCACAAATTCCGGGCCGGAAGGTCTTCTTCTTCATCTCAGACGGCTTCCTCGTGGAAGACCGCGACGGCGACCTTCGCGACTGGATGCGACGCATCGCGGACGCGGCGGCGCGCGCGGGCGTCGTCATCTACACGCTCGACGCGCAGGGACTCAGGGCGGGCAACGCCGACGCATCCTCAAGCGTTGCGTTCGATCCCGGCGGTCGGCTCTCTTCCGTCAACAACAGCGAAATCTCCGGGATGCAGTCGCCGCTTTACACGCTCGCGGGCGAGACGGGCGGTCGCGCGCTCGTCAACACGAACGCGCTCAATCGCGCCGTCGTGAGCGCGCTCAAAGAGACTTCGCTCTATTACCTTCTGGCGTGGAGGCCGGAGTCGGCGGCGGGGCGGGGCAGCCCGAAATACCAACGCATCGAGGTGAGCATCCGAAACCGACCGGAGCTGCGCGTCATCGTTCGCCGCGGCTTCTACAGCTCGCAGCCCCCGCCGGAATCGTCACGCGGGGGTGAGAAGAAAAAGAAGAAGAACGCGGAGGCGGAGACGGATATCAAAGTAGGCACACTCGCGGCGCAGTCGAAGTCGGAGCGCGAGTTGTTAGAGGTGGTGCGCGCGCCGATGCCGCGCGCCGGCCTGCCGACCTCGCTTGCGCTCAACTACGTCAACACGGCGGACGGCGGGGCCGTGCTGACCACATCGGTCGAGCTGGATCGCGCCGCGCTGACGTTCGAGCGCGGCGAGAAGGAGCAAGCGAGCTTCGATTTGTTCGGCGTCATACTGAACGACCGCGGCAAAGTGGCCTACGGGTTCAAGCAGCAGATGACCGTCATCGCAAATCCCTCGATCCCCGCCGAGCAGCAGAGGGTGATGTACAGCTACCCTGCCCCCCTTGCGCCCGGCCTCTATCAAGTGCGCGTCGGCACGCGCGACTCGCGCAGCGGTCGCTTAGGTAGTGCGATGCAGTGGATCGAAATCCCTGAGTTCAAACGTGGGCGACTCTCGATGAGCAGCATCTTCCTCGGCGAGCGGACTTCGGACGCGCGCGCCGGCGAGGTCAAAATAGATGCGACGCCGGGCAGCGTGCTTCTTAGCGTTGACCGGAGGTTCTCGCGCACGTCTTGGATTCGCTTGCTGACCTTCATCTACAACGCAACGTCGGCGGGCGCGGCACAACCCGACGTTGCGCTCCAGATACAGATCTTCCGCGACGACCAGCCCGTCTTCACGGCCCCGCTCAGCAAGTTAACGACCGAGGGATTTGCCGACCCGACTCGCATCCCTTACGCCGCCGAGCTGGCCCTTGCTTCTTTCCCCGCGGGACGCTATGTTTTGCAGGTCACGGCCATTGACCGTGCTGCCAAGACCAGTGCGTCGCAGCGCGCCAGCTTCGTGATTCACTAACGCCGCCGCCGTTTTGTGGTCGGAAGCCATCTTCCACCACTTGCAAGGAACACTCAGGCCATGCTGAAAAAAGGACGCATCTCCGCGCACAAGCTTTTACTCGCCGCGGCCCTGTCGCTTCTCTCTTTCCAAGCCGCGGGCACACGCGGGCAGGTGGCGACCCCGGCGCGGGCGCAGGACGAGGATGTCGTTCGCATCAACGCCAACCTCGTTCAGACGGACGTGATGGTCTTCGACAGAAACGGCAAGTTCGTGGAGGGCCTCAAGCCCGGACAGTTCGAGTTGGTAGTTGACGGCAAGCCGCAGCCCATCTCCTTCTTTGAAAAGGTGACGGCGGGGACTTTCGACGAAGAGGCTCAGCTCGCGGCGGCGCGCGGCAGCTCCCGCTCCGACCGCCCCGGCGCTACAGTCCTCCCGCTCGACCGCGGTCGTCTCTTCATACTCTTTCTCGACGACCTACATCTACAACCCGGCGACCTGCCGCGCGCGCGCGACGCGATGATGCGTTTCGTGGACGAGCAGATGGGGCAGAACGACGAGGCGGCCATTTTCACAGCGAGCGGGCAACTCGGATTTCTCCAGCAGATGACGGGCGACAAAGAGGTTCTGCGAATCGCCATCAAACGCCTCGTCTCGCGCTACTTCGACACGCGCGACCCCGACCGCACGCCGATGACCGAGGCGCAGGCGCTCGCCATCCAACGCAACGACCGCGGCGTCTTCGACTTTTTCGTTGACCAGCTACTCAAAGAATGGAACATGCTCGCTCTGCGCCCGCGCGGGGCCGGCGCTCCGCGCGGGCGTGCGAACTCCGGCGGCGGCGGAATGCTCGCTCAGGCCGAGTCGAGCGTGAAGTCGCGCGCCCATAACATTATTACGCAGGCCAACGCGGTAACTAAGAACACGCTCATATCGCTTGATAATGTTCTGGACAAGTCGGCGGCGCTGCCTGGACGCAAAGTCCTCTTCTTCATCTCAAGCGGATTCCTTCTCGATTCGTCAGGCTCGACCACTCTCGGCGACATGCGCTCAGTCACCAACGCCGCGGCGCGCTCCGGCACGGTCATCTACACCGTTGACGCGCACGGACTCAGCACCAGCACGACAATCCCCGACGCCAGCACTAAAGTCGCCTACGACCCGAACAACGAGCTGATCGCCGTCAACGCGGCGACGCTGTCGGCCTATCAGGAGCCGCTCCACACGCTCGCCATCGAGACCGGCGGGCGCGCTCTGCTCGACTCGAACGACCTGAACGGCAGCATGCAACAGGCCACGCGCGAGACCTCGCACTATTACCTGCTCGCATGGAAGCCGGAAGGCGACGTGGGCCTCGGCGAAAACTTTCATAGGATCGAGGTGCGCGTGAAAGACCGCCCCGACCTTACCGTTCGCGTCCGCCGCGGCTACGCGCAGGAAGCGAAGGCCGAGTCCGACAAGGAGAAAGACAAAAAGAAGAATAAAGACAAGAAGAGTCCGGCGGAGGCCGAACTGATGGGCGCGCTCAAGTCGCTCTACCCGCGCCGCAGCCTGCCAACCTCGCTCGCCGCCGGCTACACGGACACGCCCGCGGGCGAAGCTCAGCTCACCGTCTCGGTCGAGGTTGACGCGCACGCGCTCGGCTTCAAGACGGATGGGAGCGGTGACGAGGCGATGCTCGACGTGATGGGCGCGGTCGTCAACGACGAAGGCAAGGCCGTCTCGGAGTTCGGACAAAACCTGACCGTCTCGCCCGTTCAGCAGGCGAGCCGAAGCCGCCGCCGCGTGATCTACAATCACCAGCTCACGTTAAAGCCGGGCCTATATCAGGTGCGCGTCGCCACGCGAGACCGGCGCACGGGCCGCGCGGGAAGCGCTACGCAGTGGCTCGAAGTCCCAGACGTTAAGAAGGGCGGACTTGCTCTGAGCAGCCTGTTCGTCGGTGAGACCGGCGACGGCTCGGCGCAGCTCGCCGTCTGCGCCGAACGCAGATTCGCGCGCAGCTCGCGGCTCGGCTTCTTCCTTTACGTCTACAACGCCGCGCGCCCCGCAGCCGCGCCCGACGTTGCGCTCCAGATACAAATCTTCCGCGACAACCAGCCGGTCATTACAAAGCCGCTCTTCAAGATCGAGACCGCGGGCATGCCCGACCTCGCGCGACTGCCATACGGCGAAGACCTCTCGCTCGACAGTCTGCCCGCCGGTCGCTACGTCCTACAGGTCACTGCCATAGACCGCGCGGGCAAATCCAGCGCGTCGCAGCGCACGAGCTTCATCGTCGAATAAAAACAGAGCCGCGAGCGTTAGCGAGCGGGTGGTTAAAGGATGAAGCAAAGACATCATCTCCTTCATCCTTTAACCACCCGCTCGCTAACGCTCGCGGCTCTGTAAAAGTCCTGCGCGGCCTCAGCCTTCTAACATAATCTGCCGCGCCGAGATGACCGGCTCGAACGAGCGCAGCTCTTCGAGCGTCGAGTCGTCGAGCGGCGCGTCCGTCTCGATGACGGCCATAGCCTCGCCGCCGCGCTCGCGCCTGCCCAAATGGAAGCGGCTGATGTTGACGCCGTGATCGCCGAGGATACTCCCCACACGACCGATGACGCCGGGCACGTCGCTGTTGCGCGTCACGAGCATGTTGCCCGACGGGATGGCCTCGATGCGGAAGCCGTCAATCTCCGTGATGCGCCCGTCCCCGCTCTTCCCGAAGAGCGCTCCCGCGACCGTGTGCTCGCCCGCGACGGTTCGGACGCGCGTCCGAACGGGCGGCGTCATCTCGCCCGCCGCGCCGTGCTTCTGCGCGACGGTGACGGCGATGCCGCGCTCTTCGGCGATGAGCAACGCGTTGACGACGTTGACGCGCGCGCTCATGTTCCTCAAAAGCCCCGCGAGGAAGGCGCGCGTGATGGGCGAGCCGTCGAGCGCGGCAGCCTCGCCTGCGTACTCGATCTCGACGGAGCGCACGGCCTCGCCGATGAGCTGCGCCTGAAATCTTCCCAGACGCTCGGCCAGCCACAGATAAGGCGCGAGCGCTTCCATCTCTCCCGCGCCGACCGCGGGGACGTTGACCGCACCGCGCACCGCCCCCGTCAGAAAGAAGTCACGCATCTGCTCGGCCACGATGACGGCGACGCCCTCCTGCGCCTCCTTCGTCGAAGCTCCAAGATGCGGCGTGACGATCACTTCTTCAAGCGAGAGCAGCGGGTTGTCCGCCGCGGGCGGCTCCTGCTCGAAAACGTCGAGAGCCGCGCCAGCAACTTTTCCATCTTTGATGGCGGCGTACAGCGCGCCCTCGTCCACAAGCCCGCCGCGCGCGCAGTTGATGACGCGCACGCCCGCCTTCATCAACGAGAACTCGCGCGCGCCGATGATGCCGCGCGTCTCCGGCGTCAGAGGCGCATGGACGGTCAGGAAGTCGGCGCGCGCGCAGACCTCTTCGAGCGTCGCAAGCTCTATCTCCTGATCGCGCATCTGTTCGGGCGCGACGAAAGGATCGAAAGCGACGACGCGCATCTCGAAGCCTCGCGCGCGGCTCGCCACCACGCGCCCGATTCGCCCCAAGCCCACGACGCCCAGAGTCTTCCCGCGCAACTCGACGCCCACGAACTTCTTTCGCTCCCAGCGTCCGCCCTTCAAGCTCGCGTCGCCCTGCGGCACTCGGCGCGCGAGCGCGAGAAGCAGAGCCATCGCATGCTCGGCGGTCGTCATTGTGTTGCCGTCCGGCGCGTTCATCACGATGATGCCTCGCTGCGTCGCCGCCGCCACGTCAATGTTGTCAACGCCCACGCCCGCGCGCCCGATCACGCGCAGGCTCGCCGCCGCCGCCAACAACGCGGCTGTCACCTTCGTCTCGCTCCGCACGACTAGTCCGTCACAACCGCGCAGGCCTTCGGCCAGCTCGTCGCCCTTCAAGCCCGTGCGCTTCTCGACCGCAAAGCCCGCCGCGCGCAAAGGCTCAAGCCCGCTCTCGTTCACGTCGTCCGCCACAAAAATTTTGATGTCCGTCATCAGTTTTCAGTTTTCGGTTTTCAGTTTTCAGCTCCATGTAATCAGCCATCCGTTTTCAACTGAAAACTGAAAACCGAAAACTGAAAACTGTCTTTACATAGGCCCGCCGGAATCGCTCCCGTCGGCGCGACCGCCGCCCCCGCCACCGTCCGGCTTTGGCGAAGAGCCTTCAAAGTCGCTGCTCGAAGAGCCTGCGCCGCCGCCCGTCGAGACCTTCTCGTTCTCTTCGATGTCGCTCAGCGTTTCGCTGCTCGTCGCTTCGGCGTCGCGCTTGGGTGTTCCCTCGCCTTCGCTCTCGGTCGGCGTGTTCGGGTTTTTCGTCTCTTCCATCTCTGCCCCCTTTAGGAAAAAAGTTGAAGTGTGACCACGAGCGACATGAGCGTCGCCGCATACGCGCCCGCGAGAATGTCGTCGGCCATGACGCCGAGGCCGGACGCGAGACCTTCGAGGCGTCTTATCGGGTACGGCTTCCAGATGTCGAACAGGCGGAACAAGAGGAAGCCATATAGCCATGCCTGCCAGTTGAAAATTGTGGCTCCTGCGAATGTGATCCATTGCCCGGCGACTTCGTCGATGACGATGTGGCAG
>DASQLL010000270.1:0-7968 GCA_035630035.1 Pyrinomonadaceae bacterium
CAGTTCGACACTTCAGCGGTGATAGCGAGAGAAGAGATGCGAATGTCGCACTTATGGGACGCAGTGCTCTCGGCATGAGATCGAGCATGGAGAAGCATTCGCGCGTTCTGTCTCTGCTATTTGCACCAGAACCTGTTTGAACATCATCAACATGAAGTTGCCCAAGTCTGGGAACTTATAGAATCGGGCGGGTGCAGGTTTAAAAGAGACCGGGAGAAATTACGTGTTAGTACACGTGTCAGTAGAACTTGCGTGCTGCGGTCTTTTCCTGTCGCCACATCAGTGAGGCGAAGCTTCGCGCCCTGCTCATGGATCAGTTTGAGAGCGTCACGGTAGCCACGCACTTCTTCCTCGTCCCTGTCGCGCAGGTTTGATTTCCCGAAGACAACCGTCCCTATTCGAGCCTGATCTATCTGGATGCCCTCGATCCTGTTCGAGGAGACGGCGCTTTCAATGATCGCGTGCTCGCGCAGCACCTTTAACTTCTGCGGCGACTGCTTTGTAAAGAGTTCTTGCCTGCCGCGCGCCTCGCCCAAATCGGCCAGATGCCAACTCGTAGTCAGTGGAACGGTTTCGATGTGCTGCTCGAACTGTTTGAATGTTTTCATCTTGAGATATAAGTGTCCTCTAGCCCAAGCAAACCTAACCGAATCGAATGATAATATACAATCGGATTAGCATCTGCTTTGCGCTTCTTCTTGAGGAGATAAGGGAATGATGGCCGAGCGTATGCGGCGCGGTATCGCACACCGCCAGAGTAGGGGGCATACGGTTCGTGAGTATAACAAAAACACCCCGGCTTTTCAGTCGAGGTGTGTGAGCCTACTTTATCTCGTAGGCTCTGAGTAGTTCTTGCTGTCCTTCTTGGGCATGTGGATGAAAGGGTATTCGTCATCAACCCTGACCTCATCCCACTTACGGGGCATGATTGCGCCTTTCCTGAGTCCCGTACAGGCGGCGAGTATGATGAAAGCTTGTAGCTCGTAATCTTCTCTTCAGCATCCCGCCGTAGGTGAGCCGCTTGAAGGCGATCCTGTCGCCGATGCGTAAGACTACTATGTCGCCCGCCGCTTCCTCCTTCGTCTTCTCGACGTAGAGGATGGCGTCGCGGTGTACTCCCCGAGCGGCATCAGATTCGAGCGACGCCCCGGGCGCGCACCTCTCCCAACGCCGGCCTTGACTTCCGACAAAGCCGCTTTATAATTTTCGCTCACTTCCGCCATTGGTGTGGCGCCCGCCGCCGACGCCACTCAAGTCCGAATGTCCACGTTTTAAAAAGAGAGTTACAGCCATGAAGTCCCCTCGCCCCGGCCACACTCGTTTAGTCAGGAGCCTCTTCGTCATCTCCGCGTCGGTCGCGCTCGCACTGCTCTGGCTCGCGGCGCGCGTGGAGCCGCGGCGCGCGTCGGCGCAGGCGCCTTTCACGGGCTTCAGAAATTTCGAGAGCCCGCAGGTGCATCCGCTCGCGCTGACGCCCGACGGCAAGCGCCTCTTGGCCGTCAACTCGCCCGAGAACCGTCTCTCCGTCTTCCAACTGACCGGCGGCTCGCCCGTGCTGACGGCGGAGATACCCGTCGGGCTTGAGCCTGTGAGCGTCGCCGCGCGCAGCAACCGCGAGGCGTGGGTCGTCAACTGGCTCTCGGATTCGGTGAGCATCGTTGACCTTTCGACGGGCAACGTCACGCGCACGATTGACGTGGGCGACGAGCCTACGGATGTCCTCTTCGCCGGGGCGAATAACGAGAAGGCTTTCGTCTGCGTGTCCGGCACGATGCAGGTTAAGGTCTTCGACGCGGACGCGCCGACTAACGCGCCGCAGGTCGTGCAGGTGCGCGGCAAGCAGCCGCGCTCGCTGGCGCGTGACCACGCGGGCGCGCGCGTCTTCGTCTCGGTCTTCGAGTCGGGCAACCAGACGGCCGTCGTCCCTGAGCCAGCCGTCACTCAGAGAGGGGGCCTGCCGCCGCCGCAGCCCGCGCTCGCGCCGGGGCTGCCCGCCCCGCCGCGCACCGGCCTCGTCGTCAGGTGGGACGGCGCGAACTGGGTGGACGAGCGCGGCGACGGGCGCTGGACTAACTCCATCCCCTTCCGGCTGGCGGACGTGGACGTGGTCGTCATAGACGCCCAGACGTCCTCGGTCTCGGCTGAGGTGCGGGGCGTCGGCACGCAGATCGGGAACGCCGTCTACGACCCGAACGCGGCGCGACTGCTCGTCGTCAACACCGACGCGCACAGCTTCACGCGCTTCGAGCCGAACCTGCGCGGACGCTTCATGCGCTCGCGCGTGTCGAGCGTCAACCCCGCCAACGGCGCTTCGACGCACTCCGACATCAACCCGCACATCAACTACCAAGACCCCGCTGGCTCGGACGCCGAGCGCGCGCAGAGTCTGGGGCTGCCCTCCGACATCGCGCGCGCCTCCGACGGCACGCTCTACGTCGCCGCGCTCGGCTCCAACAGGGTCGGCGTGCTCGGGCCCGACGGTGAGGTGCGTTCGCGCGTCGCGGTCGGGGAGGGGCCGACGGGGCTTGCGCTCGACGAGTCGCGGAAGCGGCTCTACGTCCTCAACCGCTTCGAGCAGACGCTGAGCGCCGTGGATACCGTCGCGGGCGGCGAGGTCACGCGCGTCGCCGTCGGCTTCAACCCTGAGCCGCCGGAGGTGCGCGAGGGGCGCCGCTTCCTCTACGACACGTCGAACTCGGCGCACGGCGACGTGTCGTGCGCGAGCTGCCACCCGGGCGGCCACCGCGACGGGCTGGTGTGGGACTTGGGCGACCCGCAAGGCAAGATTGATGTCATCAACAACCCCGCCGGGCAAGGCAGCCTCTTCATCAGGCTCAACTCCGTGTCCAACTTCCACCCGATGAAGGGGCCGATGATGACGCAGTCTCTGCGCGGCATCTTCGACTCACGCCTGATGCACTGGCGCGGCGACCGCAACAACCTCGGAGAGTTCAACCCGGCCTTCACGAACCTGCTCGGTCGCCCGCAGCTGCTCACGGACGCCGAGATGGCGACCTTCCAAGCGTTTGTGCGCACGCTCGTCTACCCGCCGAACCCGCTCAAGAATCTCGACAGTTCGCTCTCGACCAACGTGCCCGGCATAGGCGGGAACGCGCAGCGCGGCTTCACTATCTTCAACGGCTCGAAGACCGTCGCCGGCGTCGAGAGCTGCGGCGTGTGCCACGAGCTTTCGGTGGGCACGAACAGTTCCCTTATTCCCGCGGCCCTTCTGCGCGAGCCGCAGGACTTCAAGACCCCACAACTGCGCGGCCTCTACCAGAAGCTCGGGATGGAGAACACGCCGGGCGAGAAGCTGACGGCCTTCGGCTTCCTGCACGACGGCACGTTCGACAACCTCATCACGTTCCTCCGCAACCCGCTCTTCACCTTCGCCAGCGACAACGACCGGCGCGACGTGGCCGCGTTCCTCCTCTCGTTCGACACGGGCGTGCCCTCGATCCTCGGCGTGCAGGTGACGGCGAACTCCGAGAACCGGAACTCGCCCGAGGTGAGCGCGCGACTCAACCTGTTCGCGGCGCAGGTGCTGATGAACCGTTGCGACCTCGTCGTGCGCGGCATCTACAAGGGCGAGCACCGCAGCTTCCTCTATGACAAGCTGTCGCAGAAGTTCGACACCGACCGCGCCGGCGAGCCGCGTGTGTCGCGGCAGGAGCTGCTCGACGCCGTGGGCGTGGGCGGCGAGCTGACCTTCACCGGCGTCCTCCTCGGGCGCGGTCGCCGCCTGAGCATAGACGCCGACGGCGACGGCGTGCTCAACGGCGACGCCCCGCCCAAGTCGGTCAACGTCAGCGGGCGCGTTCTGGACACGGGCGGCAATCCGGTGGCCGGCGTCACCGTCGCCCTCGCGGGGTCGCAGAGCGCGACGACCGTGACCGACGCCTCGGGGCGCTACCTCTTCGGCTACGTCTCGACCGCCGGCACGCACATCGTCTTGCCGTGGAAGGAGGGCTTGAGCTTCGGCCCCGTGAGCCACACCTTCGTCAACCCGGGCGCGCACCAGACGGCTGACTTCTCGGCGTCGCCCGCCCCCGCGATTGACGCCTCGCAGTTCTTCGTCGCGCAGCACTACCGCGACTTCTTCTCGCGCGAGGCGGACGCCCCCGGCCTCCAGTTCTGGACGCAGGGCATCGAGCAGTGCGGCGCGGACGTGGCGTGCCGCGCGGTGAGGCGCGTCGGCGTCTCGGCGGCGTTCTTCCTCTCCATCGAGTTTCAGGAGACGGGCTATCTGGTCTACCGCACGCGCAAGGCTTCGTTCGGAAACCTCGCGGGCAAGCCCGTCCCCGTCACCTTCGGGCAACTGACAGCCGAGGCTCAGCTCATCAGCCAAGGCGTCGTCGTCAACCAAGGCGAATGGCGCGCGCAGCTTGAGGCGAACAAGCAGGCGTTCTTCCTCGCGTGGGTCGAGCGCCCCGATTTCGCGGCGCGCTACCCTGCGGGGATGGCCGCGGGCGAGTTCGTCGAAGCGCTCAACGTCAACGCCGGTTCCCCGCTTACGACGCAGGAGCGCGACGCGTTGGTCGCGCAGCTTGCCTCGAACAACACGACGCAGGGGCGTGCCGCCGCGTTGCGCGGGGTTGCCGAGAACGCGGAGCTTTCGCGCCGCGAGTCGAACCGCGCCTTCGTCCTGATGCAGTACTTCGGCTACCTGCGGCGCGACCCAGACTCGGGGCCGGACGCGGACTTCTCCGGCTACAACTTCTGGCTCGGCAAGTTGGACGAGTTCAACGGCGACTTCGTCAAAGCGGAGATGGTCAAGGCGTTCATCACCTCGACCGAGTATAGACAGAGGTTCGGGCAGTAGACATGCTCGACACGAAAGAAGAGGCCCCTATAACTATCTTTGTCGGGGCCTCTTCTTTCGCTAAAAGTCCGGGCTAACCCGCACATTTGATGACGCCGGGTTGTAACTTGAACCCCTTCATATCATCTGAAGCGCGGATGCTCCGTCGCCGCCCTTACGGCTGCTTCCCGGCCTGTATCGCCCGTGTGGACTACTGCTGCCCGACGCGGGTCATCTGTCGAGCGTGGAGGCGTCCTTGCCCTTCAGGGCCGCGACGTACTGGTCGGTCAGTAGTGTCCCCTCCTGCTCGGCGCCCGCCGGGGCCGCCTTCTCGCCCGCTGGCTTGGTCTGATTGTCTGGGGTTTGGCTGAGGGCGAATGACGATGCTGCCGCCAAGAGGGCGGGGACTGCGATGATGCGTTTCATGGGAGACTCCTTTCGGTAGATGGATTGGTGAGCGCCTGCTATCCCAACCGGCCCGGCGTGTCAACAGCTATCTGAGCGTTGTACGCAGGCGCGCTCACCGCAGTCATCAACATCGAGGGTGAACCAAAGTCCGGGCTCACCCGCAATTTTGGTGCATCTCCGACGCAATTGTGGCGGGTGCAGGCAGACCGCAAGCCTAGATTGTGATACCATGATCGTAACCCAATGGAAAGCATCAGGCGAACACTTCGAACTCCGTTCGTGCGCGCGTCCCTTGTAGTCGGCGTGATCGCCTGCCTGTGCTTTTCCGCCGGCGAAGGGCTACGCCTGACGCCGCTGCCGGTGTTCCCGCTTGAAGAAGTAAGATCTTCCGGTCTTCGGGTCGACGCCGCCCTCTCGCGCGGCACCGCGCAACATCTAACCGGGCCGCTGGACCTGCCCGCGCAAGGTCGAGTCCAAAAGCGCAGCAAGCGACAGACGCTCGAGTGCGAATGCCCGCCTCCGAGCGACATCGGCGAGATCCCTTTCCATCCACTCCGGTATTCGAGCGCCGGCGACCGGATCGCCCGCGCCTCGTGTTTCCCGGACGCTCACCCCCCTGGCCGCGCCCCTCCAGTTATCTCCTAACCTTTCCGCAAAAGCAGCTACCGAAAGCCCGGACCTACACCTTTCAGGGGCAGGTCGGCGGCGGTTCTCTATTCAATGGTGGCCGAAAGTGGCACGCCAGCCTGAGGAGAAGTGTAAGCAGTGCAGGCTGACGGATCCCTGCTCGAACAGTTTGTGAGCGCCCTCGTCTGCCTCATCTTCCTCGCCGTGTTCATCGGCGTCGCCCTTCTGGTGATGCTCGGCGGAGGGCCGAAGAGGAAGTAGAAGCTACGGCGAGATGCAACATCGCTGAGGCGTGTCTGCCGTAGGAGTGTTCCGATGGTTGGAGAGGTCTTGTTAGGGCTGTTCTGCCTCGCCCTCGGGTGGATGTGTCTGAGCCACGCCCTGCGCTATCGCAGGATCGGCTTCCCGAGGCTGACACGCCGGAGCGCGGAGCGGGAGGGGGAGGGGGAGGATGACAAGCCCAAAATGATTATCCCGATCATCTTCGGCGTCCTCTTCCTTCTCATCGGAATGGCATTTCTGGCGATGGCCCTAGTCGAGATGCTTTGATGGCTCATCACTACATCGCGAAGAGTTTCAGGAGGCTAAAGAGATGATTCACGCGCATGTCGCCGCGCGAGCCTACGGCGAGGCCAGACGCAGGAGACGGACGCGCCGCTGCCCGGAGTGCGGCCTCGAGCAGCTCATGCCGGAAGAGAGGCTTCATGTCCCGGTGCCCTGCGAGAGGTGCGGGATGCCCATCCCGCCGAAGGGACGGGACGAGCGGGGTGAGGAATGAGTCGAAGAACTAAAAAGACAGGAAGCCGCGCGAGCCGACGTGGCAAGTTTATCTGGCTCATCGGCTCGGTAGCCGTAGTCTCCGCCCTGCTCTACTGGGAGCAAGCCGCGCTGCTTTACGTGCTCTCGACGCTGGCGCTTTGCGCTGCTTCTCGTCGTCGCGTTCTCGGATCTGGAGGGCAGGGAGTTTAACAGCCCCTCCTCCGGCGATGACGCGGCGGCGGCAGACTCCGGTGCGGCGCCCATCGCGCCCTCTCCCGGCATGGAGGGCGCGCCGCAGGGCCGAAGGCGTAAGCGCGCAGCTACAAGACAACCTGAGTTATGAGGAGCCGGGCTGGGCAAGCGGAGGCCAAAAGTGGATTTCACATCAGTCATCGTCGCGGCAGTTCTGTTAGCTCTCTTGGCCGGTTGGTACGCTTGGCTGGAAATGAGCGAGCGCCGGAGAAGACAGAGAGACGCGCGGCGAAGGTCGAGCGCAGAGGCCGGAGGCGCGAGGAGGGAAAGCGGACTATGAAAAGAAGTATGAAGGTGTTGATCGCTTACGACGGCTCGCCTTATGCCGACGCCGCGCTCGCCGGCCTGACCAGGGCCGGGCTGCCGCGCGAGACCTCCGTCCTCGTAGCGACGGCGTGTGAGATTTGCCCCCCGGACCCGCCCCTGTCGGGCGAGGAGGCGACCGAAGCGGTACTCGCGACCGGCAGGGTGAGCACGGCCTTAGCCCGCGCCTACGAGCGCGCGATGAAGGCGCAGAGCGACGCCTACCTGCTCGCGTTGGGCGCGAGCGAAAGAGTCCGAAAACTCAACCCGACGTGGGAGGGGGCGGCGGAAGTCTTATCCGGCTCGCCCGCGCGGAAGATCGTCGGGCGCGCCCGAAAGTGGCAGGCCGACCTCGTCGTCGTCGGCTCTCAGGGGCGCTCTACCCTGGGGCGACTCGTCTTAGGGAGCGTCTCGCGGCAGGTGGCCGCCGAGGCGAACTGCTCCGTTCGCGTCGGACGGCACGACTTGGCTTATGGCGACGACACGGGGCTGCGGATCATCGTGGGCGTGGACGGCTCTACGGGCGCGGAGCGGGCCGTGCGTGCGGTCGGTGCGCGCACGTGGCACGGTGGAACTCAGGTTCGCGTCGTCGTAGTTGACGACGGGCGAACGCCCATGAAGGTTGCTGACGTCCCCCCGGACGAGGCGGTGCTGGTCACCGGCTGTAACGAAGCGGGCGCGGTGAAGGCGCGTCTGATGGCTGAGTGGGCATGTGAGGAGATGAACAAAGCCGGCCTCGCCGCCTCAACCGAGATCAGAGAGGGCGAGCCGCAGCGTGTCCTGGCTGAGGAGGCGAGGGCGTGGGGCGTGCACTCCAT
>DASQLL010000271.1:0-2388 GCA_035630035.1 Pyrinomonadaceae bacterium
CGGGCGAGGCTTCCGTCAGGCCGTAGCCTTCTAAGATTGTGAAGCCGAGGCCGTGCATGTCGCGCTTGATCTTCTCGTTCAGGGCGGAGCCGCCGCTGATGAGGTAGCGTATGTTGCCGCCAAGACCGCGGTGAATCGGGAGGAAGACGACCGAGCCGAGGTTCAAGGGCGTTCGGTCGCGCAGCCAACTGTTGAGGCGCATCATCAGCTCCGCGCCGCCCGCGACCCACTCGCCGTTCTCGCGAAGACGCGACATGATGCGGCGGTGCAGAAGCTCCCAGAGAGCGGGCACGCCGACCATGCCCGTCACATAGTTGTTCTTGATCGAGCGCGCAAGCTCTTCGCCGCTAAGCTCGGCGAGATAAGTTATCTGCGTGCCGCGGCTGAAGGGCGTCAGGAATCCCGTGGAGAACTCGAACGTGTGGTAGAGCGGAAGCACCGAGAGGATGCCGTCGCCCGTGTCCATCTCGAAGACGGAGGCGAGCATCGAGACCATGTTCGTCAAGTTCTTGTGCGAGAGCATGACGCCTTTGGGCTGGCCCGTCGTGCCCGAAGTGAAGATGAGCGAGGCGACTGTGTTCGGCGAGACGCGCGGCGGCAGAAGCGCGATGCGCTCGTCTTCGGTTAGCTCGTCCGTCAGCTCGAAGATTTCCGCGAAGCGCCAGAGGCGCGCGTCGAGTCCGGCTTCGGAGAGTTTTTCTTGAAGGTCACTGTGCTCGGCGTCGGCCTTCTCGCCGAGGACGAGGCCGGTCGCGCCGCTCGCGCGCGTGAAGTTGATTAGCTCCTCGGTCGAGCTTTCGGGGTCAACGGGCACGCACGTCGCGCCCGCCTTCAGCACGCCGAAGTAGCTCATGCCCCATTCGGGCGCGTTGTGACTCACCAACAAAACGCGGTCGGCGGGTTTCACTCCCTGCGAAGCGAAGAAGGCGGCGGCGCGCGTCGCAAGCTCGTGTATGTCGGCGTATGTGTACTGCTCCTGCTCGCCGTCGCGCTCGATACGCATTGCGACGCGCGTCGAGAAACGTTTCGACGAAGTCTCGAACAGCTCCAGAAGATCGCGGTATGTGTAGACGCGCTTGGGTTGCGCGCGCATGTCCTCTTCGAGCTTGGGGAAGACCCATTTTTTGAGGCCGGGGAAGTGGACGTTCATCCAGTAGTCGTACCAGTCGAACGATTCGGGGTTCCACTTCAAAAGCTGCTGCTCGTCTTTGCGAATCTGCGAGAAGAGCGAGCGCACGTTGTCGGCGCGGAAGATGTATGCGTTCTCGACCATGAAGGGGCGGAACATATCGAACGCCTCTTTGGTCTCGCGCGTCACCTCTTCGACTCTCTCGACCGTGGACTTCGCGCGGTCAACGATGTCCGTGAGTCGGCCTCCGCCCCAACGCGGGCGCACGCGGTCGAGGAGCGACGACGCACGCTTCGCGGCGGCGTTGACCATCGGCGTCGAGACGGCGTCGAAGCGCGAGGGCGTAACGGGCCGCGTTTCCATGCGCGCGGCGATCTCGTTGATGATACGAAAGCCGGTCTCTTTCTCCGTGAAGTGCTGGCGCTTGTAGAGGCCGACCATGCCGACGATGCGATCCATCGTGTTCGGGTTGCTGTCGCCCGTCGCGGCTTGATAGACGAGACGCGGCTCGCGCTCAATCGTTTCGGCGGCGACGGCGAGCATGACGGCTGCGACTTGGTCAACGGGCGTGATGTCGAGGATGAGCTTGTCGTTGACGGGAATCTGCGTCTGCCCTTTGAGCGCGATGAAGATGAGCGGAGCGGTCGTCGTGAAGCCCTCGTTCCAGCCGGGGAACGGATAGTCCTTCGCAGACTCGACGATGGACGGGCGGACGATTGAGCGCGCGATCTCTGTTTCGGCTGCGACGAGCTGTTCGCCGAGGCTCTTCGTGTACGTGTAGATGTTCGGCCAGCCCCAGAAGGTCGCGCGCTCGATGCCAAGCTCGGTCAAACGCTCTCTCGTCCACAATTTTCGCGCGCGCGCGACGGCGAGTCCCATCGCGTCCAAATCGTCCGGGTCGCGCCCCTCCTCGTTGAGGCGCTTGCGCGCGTTCTCGCGAAAGCGCGCGACCTGAAGCGCGTCGCGCGCCTCTTCGCGCACGCGCTCGGCGAGGCGCGCGCAGTCGCGTATCTCCTGCTCGACGTTGAACTCGACGCCGGGCAATTCTTCCTTGCGAGGGAAGTAGCCCAGAACGGGGTCGCTCTCCCACACCGGCCCCGTGCGGTTGCCCGCGACGAAGCAGGTCGAGATGTGCACGAGCGCGGGCCGCTTCATGCGCTTGGCGAAGGCGATGACGTTCTGCGTTCCGACGACGTTCGTGCGGAGCGCGCTCTCAAGCGTCGGGTTGAAGGTGACGTTGCCCGCGCTGTTGATGAGAA
>DASQLL010000272.1:0-6765 GCA_035630035.1 Pyrinomonadaceae bacterium
AGACAGAAGTCGTCTATGTCACAGAACAGGGGTAGAATCTCCATCGGAAGAACTCACCTTTCGGGCTAGATGCTGTTTTGGCGAACTTCATCTTACCGAAATGGGTTCTTCCTTCGTATTCTTATCCCGTACTCACGTTAATTACGGGCGTCCCACACACTCCGGCTTCCGTGGAGGGTTCTTTTGAGTCTAACGCTGCTCGCGGTCGGATTCCTTCTGGTTCTCGTCGCCGCCTATCACCTTTACGGAAGCTGGGTGGCGCGTCAGTTCGCGCTCGACGATGCGCGCCCAACGCCCGCGCACGAGGTCAACGACGGCGTGGACTTCGTGCCGACGAAGCCCTTCTATCTTTTCGGCCAGCACTTCTCGGCCATCGCCGCCGCGGGGCCTATCGCCGGGCCGATACTCGCGTGCCAAGCGTTCGGCTGGCTGCCGTGCCTTCTGTGGATAGGCTTGGGCGTCGTCCTCATCGGCGCGGTTCACGACTTTGCGACGCTCGCCGCGTCGGTTCGCCACGGCGCGACCTCAATCGCCGAGATCACGCGCGAGCATCTGGGAACGAAGGCCGGACGCGCGATGATGGCGTTCATCTGGATCGCGCTCGTCTACGTCATCGTCGCCTTCGCGGACATCACAGCCGGAACTTTCGTCGCAGGCTCGGAGGAGCTACGCGCGACGAGCGTTGCGTTCAACGCGGGCGGGGCCGTGGCGGCGGCGAGCGTGATGTACCTTCTGCTCTCGGTCGTGCTGGGACTGGTGCAGAAGTATCTGAATCCGCCTCTGTGGCTTGTCACCATAATCTTCGTGCCGGCGGCGTTCGCGGTGTCTTGGGTGGGAACTTACGTGTCGAATGTCTTCGCGCTCGACCATAAGACTTGGGGCTTGTTGATACTCATCTATTGCTGCGTCGCTTCAATGGTTCCCGTCTGGTCGCTCTTGCAGCCGCGAGGCTACCTTGGCGGCTTTATTCTCTACGCGGCCATCGCGCTCGGCATCGTGGGCGTCTTTTTCGGCGGCTACGAAATCCAACAGCCCGCCTTCAAGGGCTGGACTGTGCCCGGAATGACGGGCGCGCTCTTTCCGTTCCTCTTCGTCACAATCGCGTGCGGCGCATGCTCGGGCTTTCACGGCCTCGTCTGTTCGGGCACGACCTCGAAACAGGTCGAGCGCGAGTCACACATAAAGCCCGTCGGCTACGGCGCGATGCTCGCCGAAGGATTTGTGGCGTTGATTGCGCTCGTCACAATAATGATCGTCGCGCAAAGCGACATCAAGCCGGGCACGGCGGCAGGCACGATCTACGGCAACGGCATCGGGCGATTTCTCACGCTCATCGTCGGCCCCGAAAATCTCCCCTTCGCCATCACCTTCGGCGCGATGGCCTTCTCGACCTTCGTCTTCGACACGCTCGACGTTTGCACGCGGCTCGGTCGCTACATCGCGCAGGAGCTTTTCGGTTGGAGGGGGCGCGCCGGCGCGCTTGTCGGAACGCTTTTGACGGTGGCGCTTCCCTTTTACTTCATCACGTTCGCGCCGCCCGGCTCTTGGCTCAGCTTCTGGACGCTCTTCGGCGCGTCGAACCAACTGCTCGCGGCCCTGACGCTCCTTACGATCACGGCTTGGCTCTATCAGGCGCGGCGGCGCATCGCCTACACGCTCGTGCCGATGCTCTTCGTGCTGGTGATAACGCTCTGGGCTTTGACCATGTTCGCCGTCGGCAACTTCCGAATCTCGAAGGGCCTCGACATTCAGTTCGTCAACGCCGTCGCGTCCGCCGCGCTCGTCGCGCTTGCCATCTACCTCGTCGTCGTCGCGCTCCTGCGCCTGCGCCGCGACCGTCGGGGCGACACGCTCATCCCGTCGCACCCGGCTGTGAGTCTCGAATAGAGACGTAAGGCTGGAGACCTGACGCCTTCGCCCGTCACGCTCCTTGCGACCGAAGTTCCAAACGCACTACGCTCAGAAAGCCGCCACGCGCCCGTGTTATAATTCCCCTTCGCAGGAGGCGGTAATACATGAATCGTCAGACTTCCAACGACAGGCCGGAAGAGCAGACCGAAATCCCTGTCAGCTCTAAGCGACATCCGCTCACGCTGGAGAACTCGCCAGAAGAAACTATCAGGCGTATGCGCTCGCTGCCGGAGCGTGCGGATAAACTCAGGGAGGCCCTCCGTGCCCTTAGAGAAGCGCGCGCGCGTTGAGATTTTTATACCGATCAGATCGGACGCAGCCGATTACCAGACCATCACCGAGTGGGTTGCCGAAGAGCTGGCTTACGCGCGCGGCGGCTCAACCCTGACGACCCCGTTCACCGGACTCTACACCTCCACCACACAAACCCACCTTGTCCGTGATGCCGTCCACGTCCTCTTCTGCGATTTCGATCTGGACGTTGATAACGAAGAGCAGCGAGCGGAATTGACGAACTATCTTAACGAAATTCGTCTGTTGCTAATGGAAGCGTTGAGCGAAGAAGAAATATGGATTGTTTATCATCCGGTCACGCGCGTCGGCGATTTCCGGCTTTGAACTTTGAGTTTTTTTGGGCGATAATGCCCGTCTTTTAGCGAGACCAAAAAAAGGGTCTATGCAGACAGGGCGCGCGCGTCCTCCCGTGCGGCTCCGGTTTGCCCGCGCCGACTGCAAGGCGCACGAGGCCCCGCGCCGCCCCCGGCAGTTTTTCACTCGCCATTTTTAGACGAACAGAAAGGAAATCGTTCACCTTGTTTACTGTCTTATTGCTCGCTCTCTTCATCGGCCTCATGTCGCTCGCCTTCGGTAGCACCGGCTTTGCGACGAAAGTCCGTCGCGGCGCGCTCCGCGCAGCCGTCGCGCTAACGACCATCGCCGCGACCGCGACCACCGTCATGGCGCAGGGACACAGCGGCGCATCCACGGCGCGCAGGCCCGGCGGCGAGGCCAACCTGATCCTGCCTGACCTCTCGAAGCAGCAGTTCTTCGGCACAGACGGACACACGCTCCTTCTACTAGGCATCGGCGTCTGCGCGCTCGGCCTTCTCTTCGGCCTGATGATCTACTCGCAGCTCAAGAACATGCCCGTGCATCGCTCGATGCGCGAAATCTCCGAGCTGATATACGAGACGTGCAAGACCTACCTCGTCACGCAGGGCAAGTTCATTCTCATACTCTGGGTCTTCATAGGCATCATCGCAGCCGTCTACTTCGGCCTGCTCGCCGAGAGCGTGAACGCAGCGACCGGAGCGGTCGAGCACGGTTTCCCGCCGCTCAAAGTAGCGGCCATCCTTCTGTTCAGTCTCGTAGGCATCGCGGGCAGCTACGGCGTCGCTTGGTTCGGCATACGCGTCAACACGTTCGCCAACTCGCGCACGGCCTTCGCAAGCTTAGAAGGAAAGCCCTATCCGATCTACGCAATACCTTTGAAGGCGGGCATGTCCATCGGCATGATGCTCATCTCGGTCGAGCTTCTGATCATGCTCTGCATTCTGCTCTTCGTCCCGCTCGACTACGCGGGGCCGTGCTTCATAGGCTTCGCCATCGGCGAATCTCTGGGCGCGGCTGCGCTCCGCATCGCGGGCGGCATCTTCACGAAGATCGCGGACATAGGCTCCGACCTGATGAAGATCGTCTTCAAGATCAAAGAGGACGACGCGCGCAACCCCGGCGTCATCGCCGACTGCACGGGCGACAACGCGGGCGACTCGGTCGGGCCGTCTGCTGACGGCTTCGAGACCTACGGCGTGACGGGCGTCGCGCTCATCACCTTCATCTTGCTCGCCGTGCCCGCGCCCGCCGTGCAGGTGCAACTTCTGGTCTGGATTTTCGTGATGCGCGTGATGATGATCGTCGCCTCCGCGCTCGCGTACTTTTTGAACGAGGGCGTGACCAAATCGCGCTACCAGAACGCGCAGACGATGAACTTCGAGAAGCCTCTGACCTCGCTCGTCTGGGTCACATCGCTCCTCTCGGTCGCGCTGACTTACATCGTCTCCTACCTGATGATCCCTACCTTAGGCGACGGCTCGCTCTGGTGGAAGCTCTCGACGATCATCACGTGCGGCACGCTCGCGGGCGCGGTCATACCTGAGCTGGTCAAGGTCTTCACCTCGACCGAATCCTCGCACGTCAAAGAAGTCGTAACCTCTTCGCGCGAGGGCGGCGCTTCTTTGAACATCCTCTCCGGCCTCGTCGCCGGAAACTTCTCCGCCTACTGGATCGGCCTCGCGATCACGATGCTGATGGGCGTCGCATACGTCATCAGCAACTACGGATTAGGCGCGCTCATGGTCGCCCCGGCGGTCTTCGCCTTCGGCCTCGTGGCCTTCGGCTTCCTCGGCATGGGGCCTGTCACCATCGCGGTTGACTCCTACGGGCCTGTGACCGACAACGCGCAGTCGGTCTACGAGCTTTCGCTCATCGAGCAGGTTCCCGGCGTTGAGGAAGAGGTTAAGCGCGACTTGGGCGTCACGGTCAACTTCGAGCGCGCAAAGCACCTCTTGGAAGAGAACGACGGCGCGGGCAATACCTTCAAGGCGACGGCAAAGCCAGTGCTTATCGGCACGGCGGTCGTCGGCGCGACGACGATGATCTTCTCGATCATTCAGGTCTTGCGCGCTAGCTCGCCTTCGGAAGCCGCGTTCTTCGAGAGCCTCTCGCTCCTGAACCCGCTCTTCCTTCTCGGACTCGTGACGGGCGGCGCGATAATCTACTGGTTCACGGGCGCGTCCATGCAGGCCGTGACGACGGGCGCGTACCGCGCGGTCGAGTTCATCAAGGCCAACATCAAGCTCGAAGGCATCGAGAGGGCGAGCGTAGAGGACTCGAAGAAAGTCGTCGAAATCTGCACGCAGTACGCGCAGAAGGGGATGTTCAATATCTTCCTCACGGTCTTCTTCTCGTCGCTCGCGTTCGCCTTCGTTGACCCGTTCTACTTCATAGGCTACCTCATCTCCATCGCGCTCTTCGGCCTGTACCAAGCCATCTTCATGGCGAACGCGGGCGGCGCGTGGGACAACGCGAAGAAGATCGTAGAGGTCGAGCTGAAAGCGAAGGGCACTCCGCTTCACGACGCATGCGTGGTGGGCGACACGGTGGGCGACCCCTTCAAGGACACGTCGTCTGTGGCGATGAACCCTGTCATCAAGTTCACGACGCTCTTCGGCCTGCTCGCCGTCGAGCTTGCGCTTAGCGTCTCGCGAAGCCGCGGCGACTCGACGCTCAACTACGTGCTGGCCGCCGCGTTCTTCATCGTCTCGGTCTTCTTCGTCTGGCGCTCGTTCTACGGCATGCGTATCGGCGGCAACGAAATCCCCGACGTGCGCGTTAAGGACATGGGCACAGACCGCGAAGGCATCGCCGCGCGATAAAGCTGCGCGGCGTGAATGGTAAATCGTGAATGGTGAATAGAAGTTGTCCGCCACCCAACTTGCGGTTTACCATTCACGCCGGACGGCCACTCAAGAGCCATTCACGATTTACCATTTACGATTTACCATTTACGATTTACCATTCACGAGGTCTTATCCTGTGAGCAACTACGCCAAAGCGGAAACACTCGTCGGCGCAATGGTCGCGCCGCTCGACTGGGCGCGCTCGGTCGCGCTCGTCGTCGCGTTCAGTTTGTTGACCGCGCTCGCCGCGCAAGTGGTCGTGCCGTTGCCGTGGACGCCCGTACCTCTGACGGGGCAGACGTTCGCGGTGCTTCTGACGGGCGCGCTTCTAGGCTCGCGTCTCGGCGCGATGGCGATGGCGGCGTACTTGTTGGAGGGCGCGTTGGGGCTTCCCTTCTTCCGCGCGGGCGCGGGCGGCGTGGGGCATTTGCTCGGCCCGACTGGCGGCTATCTCTTGGCGTTTCCGGTGGCGGCCTTCGTCACGGGCTACTTGGCGGAGCGCGGTTGGGATAAGCGATACCTTCCGGCGGCTGCGGCGATGGCTTTAGGCTCGCTCGTCATACTCGCGGGCGGCTGGGCTTGGCTCACGATCCTCTTCAGGACTGCCGGAGAGGCCTTCCGCCTCGGCGTCGCGCCGTTTCTCATAGGCGACATCGTCAAGATCGCGCTCGCCGCCGCCGCGCTCCCCGCCGGCTGGGCGATACTGCGACAGAAAAGTCAGAAGTCAGAACGCTGAACGATGAACTGAACCCAACTTGTCTTTCAGTTCATCGTTCAGCGTTCTGACTTCTGACTTTTCTTCCTCCTGTCTATCCATGTTAATTCTTCTTCACTTAATCTCACGCGAGCCGTTTATGTGGAGAACCCGCGAGGCTTCCGCTCGCGGTACTGTACTCATCCCGCCAACGCGCGTTTGAAACTCAGGCGGCGGCGACTCTATAATCGTCCACACTTTCGCACGTCGCCCATCCCCCGCGCCGCGAAAGCTCCCCACAAAATTCTTGGAGACAGTCGTGATGAAGCTCAAAGCCATTGCAACCTTCGCGCTCATGTTGCTCGTCGCATCCGTGGTCGCGGCGCAGGACGCAAGCGCGCTCCGCATCGCGGACGTCGGGCCTTACGACAGCGCAGTGCCGGGACAGATCATCGAGCTGCGCGTCGAGGGCTTCGGCGAGCGATTCACGTCGCCCCCCGGCGACGCGCTCAAAGTCCTCATCACGCAGGGAGGCACGACGCTCACGGCGACGGCGCGCACGGCCTCGCCCGTCATCATCAGGGAAGCCCCGACGGGCGGCGACATGTCGCGCGCCGAGATGAAGACTTATCAGGGAGTGTCGTTCGCCGTGCCGCGGGGCTTGCGCGCGGGCGAGGCTGAGGTCGTCGTCACGTACCGACG
>DASQLL010000273.1:0-7590 GCA_035630035.1 Pyrinomonadaceae bacterium
GAGATAACGCCCGACCTGTTCGAGCTGCGCGTCGTCTCTTCGCGAAGCGCGCGCGGCGGCTCGACCTTGCGCGCGCGCGTCCGCACAGCGAACCCCGTAGGCAACCGTCCCGTTAAAGGCGTCGCCGTCGGCGCGCAGCTCGTGTTCGACATCGGCATAAGGGCGACCGTGCTTAAAGCTTCGGCCATGACCGACGGCGACGGCCTCGCCTCGCTCGACTTCCGTCTGCCGCGCTTCGTAGAGGACGACGCCGACGCGGAGCTTAAAGTCACGGCGCGACGAGGCATCATCACGCAGAAGGCCGACGCCGAAGTCTCCGTCGAGCAGCAGCCGCGCATTCTTCTCACGACGGACAAGTCGCTCTACCAGCCGGGGCAGATGCTCCACATGCGCGCGCTCGTCTTCGACCCTTCGGATCATGCCGTCGCCGGCGAGGAGGTCGGCTTCACGCTGAAAGACGAAGACGACGCGACGGTCTTCAAGCAGACGCTCAAGACCTCGCGCTACGGAATCGCGAGCGCGGACTGGCCCATCCCCGAAAACGCGCGGCTCGGCTCGTACAAAATCACGCTCGCGATGGACGACGAAAAGTACGACGAAGATTACGAGTCGTCCATCTACGTCAAGGTCAGTCGCTACGACCTTCCGAACTTCAAAGTCGAAGTAAAGCCCGACCGCCCTTTCTACCTCGCGGGGCAGAACGCCGAGACGGAGGTGCGCGGCGACTATCTCTTCGGCCAGCCCGTCAAGCGCGGCCACGTCCGCGTCGTCAGGCAGACCGAGCGGCGCTGGAACTACAAAGAGCAGAAGTACGAGACCGAAGAGCAAGACCCGGTTGAAGGCGACCTCGACGAGCGCGGGCGTTTCGTCGCTCGACTCGATCTCGCGAAGGAGCATAAGGAGCTGGCCGAGTCGGGCTACCAGCGCTTCCTCGATCTCGACTTCGCCGCATACGTCACAGACCCCACGACGAACCGCACCGAGCAGCGTCGCTTCTCCGTCCGCTTAACGAAAGACCCTATCCACCTCTACGTCAACGAAGGTCGTTACAAGCAAGCGCGGGGGCTGCCGCTCGCCTTCTACGTCTCGACATTTTACGCCGACGGCGCTCCGGCGGAGTGCGAGGTCTCGGTCGTCGAGGAAGGCGCGACGACAATCGTCAGCGCGCCGGGCGAGCCGCGACGTGAAGTCAAAGACCGTGACCGCACTATCCTGAAAGTCAGAACGAACCGCTACGGCGTCGCGAAGGCCACGGGGCCGCCCGTCTCGCGCGGCGAGGAGAGCGGCAACGTCTCGCTCCGCTTCACCGCGCGAGACCGGGAGGGCCGCGCGGGCCACCACGAAGATGACTTCTGGCTCATTGACGAGGACGACAAAAGCCGCGCGGAGATTCGCGTCGAGACCGACAAGACGCTCTACCGCGCGGGCGAGCCTGTCGCGGTCGAGCTTACGTCGAACAAACCCCGCACGAGCGTCATCGTTGACGCTTCGAGCGACGGGCGCGTCCTCTTCTCGAAGGTCGTTCGTCTGGGCGGCGGGCGCGCTTCGCTCGTCATCCCTTACAGCGCGGAGATGCGCGGCGCAGTCCGCGTCACGGCCACGAGCGCCGAAGCGCCGACAGACGATTACGAAGACTATCTAAGCTCCGGCACGCGCACCGTCGTCTATCCGCGCAACCGCGAGCTTAATCTCGACGTGCGTCTCTCGCAGAAATCCTTCCGCCCCGGCGAGGACGCGGGCGTCGAGTTCGCGCTGCGCTCGCCCGAAGGCCGTCGCGCGGAGGGCGCGCTCGGCGTCGTCGTCTTCGACACGGCGGTCGAGGAGCGCGCGCGCACCGAGGACGAGTTCAGCCGCAACTTCGGCTTCGCAGGCTCGCTCTACGGCTTCCTCTACGGCACGGGCGTCATCGCCGGCATATCGCAGCGCGAAATCGAACAGCTCGATCTTTCGCGGCCCGTCCCCGTCGGACTCGAAGAAGTGGCCGAGATGCTCTTCAACGGCGAGCGGCCATACAACGAGCAGAACTTTTCCTCCGGGACGGAGTTCGAGCGCGATCAGGCGCAGGTTTTCGCCTCGCTCGTGGGCGCGCAGCTACAGCCGCTCAAGGACGCCGTCAACAACCGCTACGCTCTGCGCGCCGAGTACCCCGCGGACGAAGCCGCGCTCGTAAAACTTCTCGCCATCGAGGGCGTTGACTTCAAAGCGCTGCGCGACCCGTGGGGGCAACCCTATCGCGCGCAGTTCTATTTCGAGCGCAATCTCGATCTGCTCGACATCTACAGCAACGGCGCGGACGAGCGCGCCGGAACGGACGACGACTTTACAGTCGCACGCTTCGCGCGCCCGTACTTCCGCGCCATCGGCGAGCGCATTGACCGCGCAGCCGACGAGTATCACAAACGCACGGGCCGCTACATTCGCGACCTCGCGACTCTCAGAGATGAGCTGCGCCGCGCGGGTTTCGACCTCGACGCGCTACGCGACCGTTGGGGGCAGCCTTATCGCTTCGAGTTCGGCGTGAGCGAATCGAGTTACACAATCACAGCGCGAACCGGCGGCCCGGACAAGATGTTCGCGCAAACTGTTTACGATGCGGACGACTTCGCGCTCTGGACGACGCTCACGGACTACTTCGTCGAGCGTCGCGCCTCCATAGACGCCGCGCTCGCGCGCCACCTGCGCGAGACGGCGAGCTTTCCGCGGACGGAGGATGCGCTGCGCGCCGCTCTGAAGAAGTCGGGCGTCCGTCTCGACGACTTGCAAGACGCTTGGGGGCGGCGGCCATACGTGACCTTCAAGGCCGACAAGCGTTACGCCGACCGCGTAAAGGTCGAAAGCCGCGGCCAGTACGACCCGAACGCTCCGAGGCAGCGCACCGAGATCAAGCCCGTCACGGCGACCATCCACGTCGCGGAGATGCGGAGCGCGGGCGCGGACGGCAAGGCTGGAACGATTGACGACTTCACGCTCGCATACTTCACGAGCCTCGCCGCCGAGCAGGCCGCGCAGGACGACGCCCCGCGCCACGTCAAACCCATCACGACATTTTCGGGCGGCACGGGCGCGATAACGGGCGCGGTCACAGACCCGAACGGCGCTGCGGTTGCGGGCGCGACCGTCCGCGCCGTTCACCAATTCGCCGAGCTTCTATTCGAGACGAAGACGGACGACGAGGGCGTATTCCTTCTACGCAATCTTCCGTCCGGCCTTTATCGTTTAGAAGCCGAGGCGCTCGGCTTCCTGCGCGCCACCATCTCCGACGTTCAGGTCAAGTCTTCCAGCCTGACGAAGGCTGATGTCTACCTGAACGTGGGAGCGGTGACGGAGACGGTCACTGTAACTGGCGCCCCCGCATCGCCGGTAGAAGTGTCATCAAGTATGGTCGGCACGAAAGTCGAGAGTCGCGTCGTCATCCCGTTGCAACTCTCGACGCCGCGCCTGCGGCAGTTCTTCCCCGAAACGCTCGTGTGGCAGCCCGCGCTCGAAACCGACCGGCAGGGGCGCGCGAGCCTTCGCTTCAAGCTCGCCGACAACATCACGACTTGGAAGATGTCCGTCATCGCCTCGACCGAGGACGGGCGCGTCGGCACAATCGAGAAAGAGTTCCTAGCCTTCCAGCCCTTCTTCGTCGAGCACGACCCGCCGCGCATACTCACCGAGGGCGACCGAATCTCGCTGCCCGTCGTGCTTCGCAACTACCTTGAGCGCGCGCAAGCCGTGGAAGTCGAGATGAAGCCCGAAAGCTGGTTCGCGCTCGACGGCCCCGCGCGCCAGCGCTCGGAAGTGCCCGCGGGCGACGCCGCGCGCCCCACGTTCGATTTGCGCGCCATCGCCTCCGTCAAAGACGGCCCGCAGCGCGTCACCGCCACAGGCGCTGACGCAAACGACGCCATCGAGAAACCCGTCACAGTACACCCCGACGGCGAGGAACGCTCGCTCACGGACGCGACCGTCTTCGCCGATGCGGGCGCGCTCACGTTGAACGTGCCATCGGACGCCATACGCGGCTCGGTGCGGAGCGAGCTGAAGATTTACCCGAACCTGACGGCGCACCTGCTCGAAGGCGTCGAGGCGATAATGTCGCGCCCTTACGGCTGCGGCGAGCAGACCATCTCTTCGACCTATCCGAGCGTTCTCGTCCTCGATCATTACCGGCGCAAAGGCGCAGACCTCGACGGCGATCTTCCGCCGCTCGTCGCGCGCGCGCGCCGCTATGCGCGCATCGGCTACGAGCGACTGCTCGGCTACCGCGCGCCCGGCGGCGGCTTCTCCTACTGGGGACGCGGCGACGCAGACCTCGCCTTAACGGCCTACGCGCTGCGATTCCTGAACGACGCGAGCCGCGTCACCGAAGTTGATGAGAACGTTATCAACGAGACGCGCGACTGGCTCGTCAAGCAACAACGCGAAGACGGAAGCTGGCCCGCGCGTCTCTACTGGAGCAACACGGAAGACACGCGCCGCACCGCGCTCAACACCGCTTTCATCGCGCGCGTCCTCGCCTCTTTGCCACACGACGAAGCGAAGCCGAAAGCGCCTGCGCCTGTTGCCGCGACCTCGGTTGACAAGACGCCGCCGCTCCGTCGCGCTCTGCGCTATCTCGCCGCGCGCATCGAAGAGATTGACGAGCCTTACCTCATCGCCTCCTACGCGCTCGCGGCGTTGGACGCGGGTGAGCAAGACGGCGCGGCGCGCGGCGTCGCGAAACTCCGCGCGCTCGCACGCGAAGAGGGCGCGGGCGCGTACTGGTCGCTTGAGACCAACACGCCCTTCTACGGTTGGGGACTCGCGGGCCGCGTCGAGACGACCGCGCTCGCCGTCAACGCGCTTAACAAGTATTGCGGATTGCGGATTGCGGATTGCGGAATAGAAAAGCAGACGGGGAGATTGGGAGACAGGGAGACGGGGAGACAGGAATCGCCTGATCAAACATCTCCCCGTCCCCCCGTCCCCCCGTCTCCCCGTCTCGGTAATCCGCAATTGATTGACCGCGGCCTTCTCTTCCTGCTCCGCAACAAAGACCGCTACGGCGTCTGGCACTCGACGCAGGCCACCATCAACGTCCTCGACGCGCTCCTCGGCATCGTCGCGCGAGACGACGCCGCAAGCGCGCGCCAAACGAACGGTACGCCGCCGGCTTCCACAGAGACGGCGGAAGTCTTCGTCAACGGACGGCGCGCGGGCGAGATCGCGCTGCCTCCCGCGGGCGAGCTGAGCGTGCCGCTCGCCTTCGACCTCTCGCCCTTCGTCGCGGCGGGCGAGAGCCGCGTCGAAGTTCGTCGCGCGGGACGAGCCGCGCGCGCGCAGGCGCAAGTGGTAACGACCTTCTACGTGCCTTGGAAGTCGGGCGCGACGCCGCAAGGTAACGGAGAGGCGAAGCAGGCCGACGGAGACGCGAACCGGAACCGCTCAAGCACGCTCCGCCTCGCCGTCGCGTACGACCGCCCGTCTGCCGCGATCAATCAGGAGGTGACGTGCAGCGTCGAGGCCGAGCGCATAGGGCACAGCGGCTACGGCATGATGCTCGCCGAGATTGGCCTGCCGCCCGGCGCGGACGTTGACCGCGCCTCTCTCGAACGCACGATGAAAGAGTCCGGCTGGGCCATCAACAGCTACGACGTTCTGCCCGACCGCCTCGTCGTCTATCTCTGGCCCGCCGGCGGCGGCACCAAGTTCAACTTCAAGTTCCGCCCGCGCTACGGCCTCGACGCGCTCACCGCGCCCTCGCAGGTCTACGACTACTACAACCCCGAAGCCCGCGCCGTCCTTGCTCCCACGAGATTCGTGATACGATGAAAGGCAAGGATGAAGGATGAAGGATGAAGGATGAAAGCTCTGCCGTCAGAGATTTGCCTTTCCTTCATCCTTCATCCTTCATCCTTCATCCTTTCTTTCGGAGGTTGACGATGCGTCTCACTGAGATGGTTTCGTGCGCCGGTTGAGCTTCTAAGCTCGCGCCGAGCAAGCTCGCTCAAGTTTTGAGCGGTCTGAACATTCCCCACGACCCGAACCTGATTGTCGGCATCGAGACCGCCGACGACGCGGGGGTTTACCGTCTCTCGGACGACCTCGCACTCGTCCAAACCGTAGATTTCTTCACGCCCATCGTTGATGACCCGTTCGACTACGGGCGCATCGCCGCGCTCAACTCAATCAACGACGTGTGGGCGATGGGCGGCACGCCCCTGACCGCGCTCGCCGTCACGTGCTTCCCGAAGAAGGGCGTTGACTTTCAGATACTCGGCGAGATCATGCGCGGCGGCCTACACGTTTTGACGGAGAACGGCGTCGCACTCGTCGGCGGCCACAGCGTTGACAACGAGCAGATCATGTTCGGCTACGCGGTGACGGGGACGATTGACCCGCGCCGCGTCGTCACGAACCGCGGCGCGCGCGCGGGCGACGCGCTCGTCCTGACGAAACCCGTCGGCACGGGCGTCGTCTCCACCGGCATCAAGTTCGGAAAGGCGTCTGCTGAAGTCATGCGCGCCTCGCTCGCGACGATGCTTCTTTCGGGACGCGAGGCCGCGCGCGCGATGGTCGAAGTCGAATCACATGCGGCGACCGACGTGACCGGCTTCGCGCTGCTCGGCCACGCTTGGGAGATGGCGCGCGCTGGGCAAGTGACGCTCGAAATCGAGTCCGCGCGCGTGCCGCTCATTGCGGGCGCGCTTGAGCTTGCCGGTCAGGGCTTGCTCACGAGCGGCGACAAAACGAACAGGCTCTACGTCGGCGACGACGTTACGATTGACGAGAGCGTCGGCGGCCAGCTCGCATCCCTTCTCTTCGACCCGCAGACGGCGGGCGGACTGCTAATCTCCGTCGCCCCGGAACGCGCCGACAAGCTCCTCACGCGCCTCGGCGAAACTTACCCCGACGCCGTCGTCATCGGTCGCGTCCGCGAGCGCGGCGAGAAACTGATTCACGTCCGCTGACCTTTCACAACAGAGGCGCTCGATGCGTTCACGCTCGCAAACATTCCTTCAAACCCTGTTCGTCGCCGCGCTGCTCGTCGCGACGTTAGTCGGCTGCACTTCCTCCGCGATGCAAAAGGCGAAGCCCGCGCCCGCGCCTTCCCCTGCGCGGGCGCCCCAGCCTTCCCCTGCGCGGGCGCCGCAACAGACGCCGACCGCCGACGAAGGGAAGATAGACCGTGCGACGAGCGAGCCTTACACGGGCGACCTCTCAATCTTTGAAGACCCGGAGCGCGACAAGAAGCTTCAGGTCGAGCGCGTGTTGGACGTGCTGGGCATACGCGAGGGCACGAGCGTCGCAGACATCGGCGCAGGCTCCGGCTGGTTCACTGTTCGCGCCGCACGGCGGGCGGGCGCGGGCGGCGCGGTCTACGCCGTCGAAATCAACAGCGACTACCTCAAGCACATCGAAGAGCGTGCCGCGAAGGAAAAGCTCGCGAACATACGCACCGTGCTTGGCAAAGAGGACGACCCGCTGCTCCCCGAACAGAGCGTTGACGCCGTCCTGATCTTGAAGACCTACCACGAGTTCGCGCAGCCCATCCGACTGCTCACGAACCTGAGACGCTCGCTGCGTGAGGGCGCGCGCGTCGGCGTCATTGACCGCGAAGGAAAG
>DASQLL010000274.1:0-9308 GCA_035630035.1 Pyrinomonadaceae bacterium
CGTCGAACAGCAAGGGCGATCTGGTCGCAAGGCTCGCGGCGGTCGAGGCGTACCAGAAGACTTTCGGCAAGCTCCCCGTCTGCCTTCGCTTCGTCATCGAGGGCGAGGACGGGCTTGCGAGTCCGAGCCTGCATCGCTTCGCCGCCGAGAACCCGCAGCTTCTCAGCGCCGACGGCTGCGTCTGGGACGACGGCTATCTCGACACGAAAGAGCGACTCGTCATCAACCTCGGCTTCAAGGGCATCGCCTTCCTTGAGCTTCGCGCATACGGCGCGCGCACAGACCTGCACTCGAAGTGGGGCGGCATCGTGCCCAACCCTGCGTGGCGTCTCGTGCAGGCGCTCTCTACGGTCGTCTCGCCGAAAGGCGTCATCACGATTGACGGCTTCTCGACGCACATCGCGCCCATCACGTCCGACGACAGGCGCATGCTCAAGACGATTGAGCTGGACGAGGCCGGCCTTCGCCGCGAGTTTCGCATCGGCGGCTGGGTTCACGGGATGACGGGCAGAGAGCTTGCGAAAGAGCTTATCTTCGGCCCGACCTGCACAATCTGCGGCATACGCACGGGCCACACAGAGGCGGGCGCAAAAACTATCCTTCCCGGCGCGGCCACCGCGCGACTCGACTTTCGACTCGTGCCCGACCTTACGCCCGACCTCGTCGTCCGGCTTCTGCGCGCGCATCTGGACACGCGCGGCTTTACAGACATCGAGATCATCGAGCTTGGCGCAGCGCCCTACGCAAAGTCCTCGCCCGGCTCGATGGTCGCGCGCGCGGCAATCGAGAGCGCGGAGGCTGTCTACGGCAACCAACCCGTCGTCTACCCGCTCGACCCCGCGAGCGGCCCCGTCGGCGCGGTCACAGGCGCGCGCCAACCGCCCGCGCCCGTCGTCTCCTTCGGCATCAGCTACTACGGCTCGAACCCGCACGGCCCCGACGAGAACATACGCCTCGACGACTTCCTGCGCGGCATCAAATACTTCGGTCGCATCATCCACAGCCTCGCACAGCTCGAAGAGGACGCGGAGATGGCGCGCACGCTTGAGAAGATCGTGTAACTCGACAAGTAGCCCTTGAAGCGCGCACGCTTTCTGCTATCATCCGCACATGGACTACCGAAAGATCATCACCATCGAGCCGGGAAAGCGCAGCGGCAAGCCGTGCATCCGCGGTATGCGTATGACGGTTTACGACGTGTTGGAATATCTCGCTTCCGGCATGTCGCAGGAAGAGATTCTTGAAGACTTTCCCTGTCTGACGAAAGAAGACATCCTGGCATGTCTCGCGTTCGCCGCCGACCGCGAGAAGCGTTTGATGGTGGTCGAGGCGTGAAGCTACTCTTTGACCAAAATCTCTCACCCCGCCTTGTAAATCTCTTGGCCGATTCATCGCATCATTCACTTGCCGTTAGAGCAATTTTCAATTGAGTGTAATCGAGTAGGACTCACCGCCGCAGGCGCAGAGGGCGCGGAGGGGGCGCAGAGAGTTGAATTATGCTCAAGCCTCTGCGCTAACTCTGCGTCCTCTGCGCCTGCGGCGGTGAACTGTCTCACCATACATTCAACTGAAAAGCGATATAGTCAATGAGCAATTCTGATCAACGCAGCGTACTCTCAGCGGCGACAAGGCTGTTGACTTTTCGTTTGACCGCCGAAGAGTTCGGCAAGCTCGATTATCGTCATCTTCTATTCGGCTTGCTCTGCACGTGGGTGGTCGGCATCGGTCGTTGGTGGGACGACCCGCGCGCCGGCATGCTTCAGCACGCGGGCGTCGGCTCGGTGGTTTACGTCTTCATCCTTGCGGGGCTGCTGTGGCTCGTCGTCCTTCCGCTCAGGCCGAAGCGTTGGTCTTACAGGCACGTTCTAACCTTCGTCGCGCTCACTTCGCCGCCGGCGATCATCTACGCGATTCCCGTCGAGATGTTCTACGGCATGGAGACGGCGCGCGGCCTCAACGCGTGGTTTCTGTTCGTCGTCGCTTCGTGTAGAGTCGCGCTCCTCGTTTTCTACCTCAGACGCCACGCGCGGTTGGGGCCGTTAGCCGCCGCCGTCGCCATGCTGCTTCCGATCATCTTCATCGTCTTCACGTTGACGGCTTTGAACCTTGAGAAGGCGGCCTTCGAGACGATGGGCGGGATGCGAGGCGAGCGCACCGCCAACGACAGCGCATACGCGATTCTTACATTACTTTCCTTGCTTTCTATCCTCCTCATCGTTCCCATCGTCGTCGCATATTCCGTTCTGATAATTAGAGCGCGCAGCCGCGTTGACGAGCCGGAAGATGTTTAGGGGCTTTGCGCGCCGCGCCTCATCGGAAGCCCGATTGTCCAACCGAGAAAGCATCCGCTATGATGGGGGCGAAAGCTTCATCAACTGACGCAGAGCTGAATTACCGCCGTGCCGGTTAGCGCGAAGAGCATCGAAAGCGAGATTAAACAGCTCCGTGGGGAAATCCTCCGCCACGAAGAGCTTTACTACGTCCACGACCGGCCCGAAATCTCCGACGTGGAGTACGACGCGCTTGTAGAGCGTCTGCGGCGGCTCGAAGAGGAGAACCCGGAGTACGTGACGCCGGACAGCCCCACGCTTCGCGTCGGAGGCCGCCCGGCGGAGGGCTTCGCAGAGCATGTGCATCGTCGCCCGATGCTCTCGCTCGAAAACAGCTACAACATCGAAGACCTGCGCGCGTTCGACGAGCGCTGCCGCAAGCTCGCCGACGGGCGCGCGTTCGAGTACGTCGCGGAGCTAAAGATTGACGGTCTCTCCATCTCGCTTCATTACGACGACGGCGTGCTTGTGCGCGGCGTGACGCGCGGCGACGGGCGCGTCGGCGAGGACGTGACGCAGAACGTCCGAACGATTCGCAGCGTCCCGCTCCGCCTCAAAGACGGCATGGGCGCGGGCGAGCAGATCGAGGCGCGAGGCGAAGCGTATCTTTCGCGCAAGGCGTTCGAGCGTATCAACGCCGAGCGCGAGGAGGCGGACGAAGCGAAGTTCGCAAACCCGCGCAACGCCGCCGCGGGCACTATCCGTCAGCTCGATCCGAAAGTGGTTTCGCGCCGACGCTTAGACCTCTTCGCCTACGACGTTCTGCGCGGCGACCGAAAGGCTTTCGACTCGCACTGGGAGGCGCTCGCGTGGCTTGAGAGCGCGGGCCTGAGCGTCAACCCGCACCGCGCGATGTGCTATTCGATTGAAGAGGTGATCGAGTTCTGCAACCGGATGGAGGCCGAGCGCGACCGTCTTGAGTACGAGATTGACGGCGTGGTCGTCAAGGTCAACTCGACGGCCTTGCAGGACGAGTTCGGCGCGACGGCGAAGGCCCCGCGCTGGGCCATCGCGTACAAGTACCCCGCGCGGCAGGCGACGACGAAGGTCGAGGACATCATCGTGCAGGTCGGTCGCACGGGCGCGCTCACGCCCGTCGCACAGCTTACGCCCGTCCAGCTCGCGGGCACGATAGTCGCGCGCGCGACGCTGCACAACGAGGACGAGATAAAGCGTCTCGGCGTTAAGATCGGCGACTGGGTGAACATAGAGAAGAGCGGCGAGGTAATCCCGAAGGTCTTGAGCGTCGTCGCCTCGCGCCGCACGGGTGAAGAGAAGAAGTTTCGCTGGCCGAAGAAGTGCCCCGTGTGCGGAGGCGTCGTCTCGCGCCCCGAAGGCGAGGTCGTCGCGCGCTGCGTCGCGGCTGACTGCGCGGCGCAGCTCAAAGCGCGTCTCCTGCACTTCGCCTCGCGCCGCGCGATGCGTATCGAGGGTTTGGGCGACGCGCTCGCCGAGCAGTTCGTGCAGAAGAAGTTGGTGCGCGACGTTGCAGACCTGTACCGCCTGAGTCTCGAAGAGGTCATCGCGCTCGAACGCATGGCCGAGAAGTCCGCGTCGAATCTCATGTCGCAGATCGAGGCGAGCAAAGGGCGCGACCTGCCGCAGCTCGTCTACGGCCTCGGCATACGCCACGTCGGCGAGCGCACCGCCGCGATTCTCTCCCGGCACTTTCGCACGCTCGACCGTCTCGCCGCGGCGACAGTCGTCGAGATGGACGACATACACGAGATCGGCCTGACCGTGGCCGAGTCGGTGCGCGACTGGTTCGACGACGAGGGCAATCTCGATCTGTGCCGTCGCTTGGGCGAAGCGGGCGTGCGGACGGAGATTGCGGGCGGCGCGGTCGAGGCGACGGACGAAGCGTTCGCGGGCAAGCAGTTCGTTCTGACGGGCAGGCTCGAAACCTTAACGCGCGACGAGGCGCGCGCGGCCATCGAAGCTCGCGGCGGGCGCGTGACCTCGACCGTCAGCAAGAAGACAGACTACGTCGTCGCGGGCGAAGAGGCCGGCTCGAAGCTCGACAAGGCGCAGGCGCTCGGCTTGAAAGTAATTGGCGAAGACGAGTTGAAAGAAATGTTGGGATGAGAAAGCAGGGACTTGAATGGATTCAACTGAGCAGTCAACAAAACTCCAACTCGCCTACACGATCTGTTGCGACGACGTGCGGCTCGAAGTGGGAAACAAGCTGTCGTTGATGGGCGTGTTCCATCAAATCGTCGTGCAGCAGTTCCCCGTGACGCTTATGAAGTTCGCCGTCGTCAACCAGTGGCGCGGCGGTGGGCGTCACCTGTCGGAGGTGCGAATACTCACGCCCGACCGGCAGCAAGCCGTCGTGCTGGCCGAGCCTTCGCCGTTCGAGATCATGCAGGGCGGCGTCGCCAACAACATCAGCTTCTTCTTCAACGTCGTCTTTCCCGCGCCCGGCAGGTATCACGTGCAGACGCTCGTTGACTCGACGCTCATGGACGAACAGGAACTCACACTCCTCCACGTTGACTCTACGGGCGTGCCTGTCGCGGACAACACTTCGGAAGCAATCAACTGAAAAGCCGTAAATCGTAAATCGTGAATCGTAAATAGAGATGACCTTCTGTCTATTTACGATTCACGATTTACGATTTACGGCTTTTCATGCGGATGAGTGGAATCGAACCACCACGGTGTCACCACCACAGGCTTCTGAGACCTGCGCGTCTACCAGTTCCGCCACATCCGCGTGGGAATGGATATTACGGACGCGGGCGCGAGAGTGTCAAGCGGCCTTCATGCGACGAAAAAAGGCAGCCCTGATTTGCGCCAGAGCTGCCTTTGCCCTCCCCTTGCTCGTAAGAGTTGGCCCGCGTCGTGAGACGCTGGCTACCTCGCGCCGGGCGTCTATGCCTTAGTAGCCGTTGTAGCCGTCGCGGTAGCCGTTAGCGAATCCCTGACGGAAGAACTGCTGATACTGGTTGCGGTCGCCGAGGCGCGAGTTGTAATCCTTCGACGCGTTGCGGTACGCGCTCTCGTCGCGGTAATCGAAGCGGTCGCCTCGCTCGCGGTCGCGACGGCCTTCCCTGACGCCTTCGTTGTAACCCGCGTTCAGCGCGGTCTGTCGAAGCTGGCCGTTGTGGCCGTACTGGTCGCGGCGATACCGATCATCACGCCGGTAACGGTCATCACGCCTGTAGCGGTCATCGCGGCGATACTGATCATCGTCGTCGTAGTCGCGACGACGGTCACGTCTGCGCTGGTCGTCGCGCCTCGGGCCGCGCCCGTCGGTGCGACCATCGCGGGCATCATGGCCGTTGACGAAAACGTCCGTCGGCTTGCCGCGACCCCTGCCGCGTCCCTGACCGAGAGCGACCACGGGCAGAGCCATAAAGACCACGAGCGTCAGCATGAGCGCCTTCGTTAAAAATCCCTGAGCGTTGCTCTTCATCCTTCGAATCCTCCTCATGTTAAAAACATGATTCACGAATATTTGCCCCGTGGGGCTTTGAGGCTTACCGAAAAAGGAAACAAGCTGCGTGCCATCGAAAGCCGTCGCAAAACACCTTCAAAGCACGAATAAGATCAACGTAAGGGCCGTATGACGACACGATAAAGTGTCGCGATGTGCGGTATCGTGTGTTAGAGACCGGACGCGAAGCGAATCAAGCCGATACAGTTATTCACGGATGGCTCGGTTGCCGACGCGCGTGCTCGCTTGTTATATTCATTGCCGTCCGCAACAGAACCGCAACAATGAGCAGTGAAGCAAGGCCAGAGCCGTCGAGTCTGCGTGCGCGTCTTGAGGATGTGCGAAGTCTCATCAGGGCGAGCGCCGCGCGCGCTGGCCGCGACCCGCGCGAGGTCACTCTCGTTGCCGTGACGAAGACGCATCCGGCCAGCGTCGTCAGGGAAGCCATTGCGGCGGGCATCATTGATTTCGGCGAGAACCGCGTGCAGGAGGCGGACGCGAAGATCGTCGAGTTGAAGCCGGAAGCTTCAGACGCGCGCTGGCACTTGATCGGCCACCTTCAGGCGAACAAGGCGCGACGCGCCGTTCGTCTCTTCGATCTGATTCACACGGTTGACACGCCGTCGCTCGTCGAGAGATTAGAGCGCGTGTGCGCGGAAGAGGGGCGCGAGCGTCTGGACGTGCTGCTGCAAGTTGACCTCGCGGGCGAGGTGACGAAGAGCGGCGCGGGCGAGAGGGAACTCGACGCGCTCTTCGAGTCGCTCAAAGGTTGCGAGCGCGTGCGATGCCGCGGGCTGATGACGATCCCGCCGCTGTTCGAGGACGTGGAGCTTGTGCGTCCATACTTCCGTCGGCTGCGCGCGCTTCGCGACGAGTGGCGCGGGCGCGGCGCGTTCGGCGAGGGCGCGGGCGAGCTTTCGATGGGCATGAGCCACGACTTCGAGGCGGCCATCGAGGAGGGCGCGACGATGGTGCGCGTCGGCACGGCCATCTTCGGCGAGAGGGGCGCGGCTGTGTAGCGCGTCGCAGCCGGGCGCGAAACGAAAAGCATGAGAGCAATCGGATTTTTCCAGACGGTACTGATCGAGCAGGCGGCGCAACGAAATAGCGTCATAGATTTTCTCGGCGCGCTGTTTCAGTTCACGTGGTATCTGGTCGTCGCCGTAATCGTCGCGATGATCGCGCTCATGCTGCTGCGCTTCATACTGAACTACGCCGACCTCAACCCTTTCAGCCGCCCCGTCATCCTTGTCAGACGCCTGACCGACCGCTTCGTCAACCCCGTCCGCCGCTCGCTGATGAGCATGGGCATACAGGCGAACGGCGCACCGCTCGTCGTCGTGCTGCTGACGATTCTGGTGGGCGCGTTCGTGTGGATGCTCGTGTCGGGCCTTCTGAACATGATAGCCGGTTGCGTGCATAGTCTGACGAGCGGCAGGGCCGGCGGCATCGTGGCGTTGCTCGGCTACGTTCTCTACGGGATGCTCGCGCTCTACTCTCTGCTCATCATGATACGCATCATCTTCTCTTGGGGGCGGCTCGACTTTCACAACCGCGTGATGCGTTTTCTGATGAACGCGACCGATCCGGTACTCGTCCCGCTCAGACAGATGATTCCGCCGCTCGGCATGTTCGACATCTCGCCCATCGTCGCCTTCCTCATCATCTGGCTCTTTCAGGGCGCAATCGCGCTGACGCTTCTGCGCGGCTGGCCGCTCACATTCTTCGCATAAGGCGCGTCGCATGGTCGAATACGCAGAGGCCGGCGACGTGATTACCTTCAAAGTGCGCGTAGTGCCGCGCGCGTCCAAGAGCGCAATCGTCGGCGAGCATGACGGGGCGCTCAAGGTTCGAGTCGCCGCCCCGCCCGTCGAAGGCGCGGCCAACCAAGAGTTGACGCGACTGCTCGCACGCGCCTTCGGCGTGCCCTCGCGCGGCGTCGAGATCGTAAGCGGCCACGCGTCAAAAACAAAACTCGTGCGCGTCGTCGGCGCGACCGCGGAGCAGCTTCTGCGGCTAGCCGAGAACGGATAGTGATGTAAGTATCAAGGGGCGAGGCGAGCGCGGAACTAGCCTCTAGCCTCTAACCTC
This sequence comes from Pyrinomonadaceae bacterium, assembly GCA_035630035.1. Taxonomy (GTDB): domain Bacteria; phylum Acidobacteriota; class Blastocatellia; order Pyrinomonadales; family Pyrinomonadaceae; genus QHXN01. Next base: position 7,861 of record DASQLL010000274.1, read on the forward strand.
TAGCCTCTAGCCTTCCGGTTGCGGCACGCAAAAATCGCGTGCTATAGTCCCGCCCGAATCCGCGCCGGAGCCGAAAACTTTCAAAGGGAACTCATCGAAATGTCTGGACACTCGAAGTGGCACACAATCAAGCACAAGAAGGGCGCGCTCGACGCCAAGCGCGGCAAGCTTTTCACGAAGTTGATTAAAGAGATTTCCGTCGCGGCGCGCACGGGCGGCGGCGACCCCGACGCGAACGCGCGTCTACGCAAGGCCGTCTCCGACGCGAAGGGCGCGAACATGCCCAACGACACGATTGCGCGCGCCATACGCCGCGGCGCGGGCGAGGAGGGCGGCGTCAGCTACGAAGAGATAACGTATGAGGGCTACGGGCCGGGCGGCGTCGCCGTCCTCGTTGACTCGATGACGGACAACCGCAACCGGACGGTCGCCGAAATCCGTCACATCTTCTCGAAAAACGGCGGCAACCTCGGAACCTCCGGCGCGGTCAACTGGATGTTCGAGAAGAAGGGGTACATCGTCGTCCCGAAGTCGGCGAAGAGCGAGGACGAGCTGTTCGAGCTTGTGACGGACGCGGGCGCGGAAGATTTGCGCGACGACGAGGACAACTTCGAGATCATCACCGCGCCCGAAGGCTTCGACGCCGTGCTGACGGCTGTGAAGGGCGCAGGCATCGAGCCGGAGGTCGCCGAGGTCGAGATGCTGCCCAAAGAGTACAAGCGTCTCGAAGGCTCGGAGGCGAGGCAGATGCTCAAGCTCATGGAGGCTCTGGAAGACAACGACGACGTGCAGAAAGTCTCCGCCAACTTCGACATCAGCGAGGCCGACATGGCGAGCGCCTGAAGGCTTAAAGCAACCCCGTCATCAATCAACAAGTCGCACACGAAGGCCGCCATGCGCGACTATACGAGTCAGAAACGCGAGCGTCAGCGAGCGTGTCTTATCTGAAGGAGACACGCTCGCTGACGCTCGCGTTTCTGACTCGTGCATACAAAAAAAGAATTGCCAGCGCAGCGCGTTGGTGATAAATTCCCGCCGTCCTAAACGGACTCTGCTGCCCCTTCGCGCCTGTTTCCTCGATAAGCGCGCTGCGAGCTTCACGCTCAAACGTTGAACCGAAATTTCACGCGAGACCTTTTGGTCTTAGCTTCATGCCGGGCCTTTCGGCTTCATGCCGGCAGACACCCGCCGGCACACGCGATGCGGAGGCCAGCCCCGTGTCGCCGTCGCCTTCACGCAAAGGAGCGAAGCAATGCCGAAAAAGAAAACACTCCTCCCGCTCGGAGAGGATTTCCGTAAGTGTCAACCCAAGCTGCGTATGATCGCCAACGGCAGCTCGAAGGTGAACACGCTGAGGGCCGAGCAGTCCGCGTCCATCGCCGTGACCGACTCGAAATGCAAGCTCCTCGACATCGAGCTGCAACGTGGCGACGACGCGGCCCCTGTGA
>DASQLL010000275.1:0-2023 GCA_035630035.1 Pyrinomonadaceae bacterium
GTTTCTCAAATTCCATGTGCTCAAGAGCAGTTAGGGCGTGACGTTCGAGTGCGTGCGGCTCCATCACACCCGCCGCCGGGGCGCGAACGTAAGAAACGTGTGTGATGAGACCAAAACAGAGTTGCCTTCGCTTCAACTAAAGTGATGTCGTCTTGTTTCAATTGCGGCGCGACCGTCGCCACGGAAGACCGCTTCTGCGGTAACTGCGGCATCGCCGTCGAGCCTGTCAGCCGTCCGCCGGGCGCGCATTCGCACGGCGGCGAGCCTGCGCCCGTGCGCGCGTCGGGCGAGCCTTCCAACTCGCTCGACGAAGGCGGCGCGGCGGCGGAGCAGCACACGACGGGCGTGCAGAGTCCGGCGAGCATACAGGACGCGCCCGCCGCGCGTGAGAGTAGCGATAATTTCCAACCGACGATCATCGAGCCGTCCCGCGGCGGTCAGTCCGCCGCGCCCGCCCCGGCGCAAGAGCCTTCGGAGCCTGCGCGCGACTCTTCGCAGGGGCTTCAAGACGCAGCGTCTTCTACGGAACAACAGAACTCTCCGCCTTCGACGGATGCAGATGCCTACGGCTCCGCAACCCTCGTCGAGCCTTCGCCGCGGCCCGCTACCGACGGCGGCGAGGCCCCGCCCGCGCGCACAGGCTTGATGGACGACGCGAGCGACCGTCGCCAGACCGGCGACATGCCGCAGACGCCGTCGGCGTACACGAGTAGCACGGGCAGGTCGCGTCGCGCGTCGAGCCAGCTTGAGCCGGGCACGGTGCTGAACGACCGCTACGAGATCGCCAAGCGCATAGGCGGCGGCGGCATGGGCGCGGTCTACTACGCGAAGGACAAGAACTTGGGCGACCAGCCCCGCGCCGTCAAGGAGATGATCCAGTCGCATCTGGACGAGTCGCAGCAGGAGAAGGCCGTCGCGGACTTCAAGCGCGAGTCAATGCTTCTGGCCTCGCTTGAGCATCCTTCGATACCGACCATCTACGATTACTTCTACGACGACAGCGCGTCGCGCTTCTACCTCGTGATGAAGTACATCTCCGGGGGAGACTGTCTCGCGCGGCTTCGCAACGCGCCCGGCGGTCGCATAGACGAGCTTACGGTCGCCGACTGGGGCATGCAGGTCGCGGACGTTCTCGAATATCTGCACGGCCAGCCCAAGCCCATCATCTATCGCGACCTCAAGCCCGCCAACCTTATGATTGACGGCAACAGCGGTCGCGTGATGCTGATTGACTTCGGCATCGCGCGCTGGGTCGCGCCGCAGGAGAAGGGCGTCACGGCGGTCGGCACGATGGGCTACGCTCCGCCCGAGCTTTTCAGCGGCAAGGCCGAGCCGCGCACGGACATCTACTCTCTGGGCGCGACGATGTTCCACCTGATGACCGGCGCAGACCCGCAGGACAACCCGCTCCTCATCTTCGATTTCACGAAGAACCCGACGCCGCGGCAGATCAACCCCGGCGTCTCGAACGAGATGGAGTGGATTCTGATGCACTCGGTCGAGTACGAGCCTGAGAGGCGATTCCGCACGGCTGGCGATATGCGCGACGCGCTCGCGCAGCACATCGAGCGACTGCGCGCGGGCGCGGCCACATACGGCGTGCCGGGCGGCGCGCGTCAAGAGGCAAAGACTCTTGCGGTCGAGCGCGTGTTCTGCGGCTTCTGCGGCAAGTCAATCTCTTCGGAGGACGTGTTCTGCCCGCACTGCGGCGCGCGCCAGCCCATCGCGGCGGCGAGCGCGAGCCTTCGTGCGGCGCGCGCGACCGCGCGGCTCGTCGTCACGGGAACTACGGAGCTTGACGCGACGTTCGTGCTCGACAAGGAGATTAATCTTGTGGGGCGCACCGATCCGCAGTCGAACATCTTCCCCGACATAGACCTCTCGCGCTTCGACCCCGAGACGAAGATTTCGCGTCGCCACGCACGCGTCTGGCGTGAGGGCGACACGTTCCTCGTCGAAGACCTCGGCTCCGTCAACGGGACGGTCGTCAACGAGGCCGTCCGCCTCGGCACACGCCAGCCGC
>DASQLL010000276.1:0-7834 GCA_035630035.1 Pyrinomonadaceae bacterium
GCGCACGCTCAACATGAGCTTGATGGGCCTGCGCGACATGTCGGTCATCGAGACGCCGCCGCGCGACCGCCTCGCCATCCAGACGCAGGTCGTCCAGTTCTCCGAGTCGGTCATCAAGTCGGCGATTGAACTCGAACTCGGGCGCGGCGGTCAGGTCTTCTTCATACACAACCGCGTCGAGACGATTGACACCGTGGCCGCGCTCGTCAAACGGCTCGTGCCGCAGGCGCGCGTCATCGTGGCGCACGGGCAGATGAACGAGAAAGAGATGGAGCAAGTGATGCTCGATTTCGTTGATTTTAAACACGATGTGCTCGTCGCGACGACGATAATCGAGAACGGCATAGACATCCCGCGCGCCAACACGATCATCATAAACCGGGCAGACGCTTACGGTCTTTCGCAGCTTTATCAACTACGTGGGCGCGTCGGTCGCTCGAACCGGCGCGCTTACGCGTACCTGCTCATCCCTTCCGAAGCGGAGCTGACGGCTATCGCGCGTCGAAGGCTCGCGGCCATACGCGAGTTCTCGGATTTGGGCGCGGGCTTCCGCGTGGCGGCGCTCGATTTGGAGCTTCGCGGGGCGGGGAATCTTTTGGGCGGCGAGCAGTCGGGGCACATGGACGCGCTCGGCTTCGATCTTTACACGCAGATGCTTGAGCGAACAGTCGCGGAGCTTCGTGGCGAGACGATTGAGGATGAGACTTCGGTTTCGATAAACCTCGGCGCGGATGTTTCCATCCCCGAAGACTACATCTCGGACATGGGGCAGCGGCTTCGGACTTACAAGCGCATCGCCTCTTCGCGCGACGACGCCGCGCTCGAACAGATAAGGCGCGAGACCGAGGATCGCTACGGTCGCCCGCCCGAATCGGTCGAGCGGCTTTTCGCATACGCGCGCCTCAGGCGCACGGCTGAGGAAGTCCGCGTCGTCTCGATTGACCGCACGCCGACGGGCGTCGCCTTCAAGCTCAAAGAGACGGCGCGCGTCTCGCCGGACAAACTGCTCGCGCTCGTCGCCTCCGGCGAGGGCGCGTCGTTCAGTCCGAGCGGCGTCTTGAGAATCGAGGCAGGCGGCGAGGGAATCATCGAGCGCGCCCGCCGCGTGTTGCTCGACATTAGCAGCAAGGGGTAGAATGTCCGCTTTTCGTGGGGCGTGCGACGCTCGCCTAGCAAGTAACTTCAGAGGAGTAATAAACGTGCAATTCAAAAACGTACTCGCGCGCGGCGCGGCGACCGTCTTCGCCGCGCTACTGCTCGCGCTCTTCGCAGCCTCGCCCGCGCGCGCGCAGGAAGAGGGAGCGCCCGTCGTTCTTGACGAGCCTGTCGTTCAGGTCAACAACGACGTAATCATGCTCTCGCAGCTCAAGCGCGAGAACGCGGAGTTCAAAGAGGTTCTGATGAAGCAGCGCGGCATGACCGCGGAGCAGGCCGACGCGGAGATCGCGAAGAAGCAGCCCGAAATCATCTTCAACCTCATCAACGAATCGCTCGTCATGCAGAAGGGCAAGGACATGCCGCGCATGAGCGAAGAGGTCGAGGCCGAGGTCAACCGCGAGGTGCTGCGCGTCGCCAAGAACTCGAACATCCCGACCATCGAACAGCTCGAAGAGGCGATGAAGCAGGAGGGCCTGAGCCTTTCCGACGTTAAGGAGACGCTGCGCCGCCAGTACATGAAGCAGGCCGTGATGCAGCGCGAGGTTGACGCCAAAATCTACTACGGCCTGACCGACGACGAGCTGCGAAAATATTACGACGCGAACCGCCCGAAGTTCGCGAGCGTCACCATCTCGGAAATCTTCCTGAGCCTCGCCGGTCGCAGCGAGTCGGAAGTGCAGGCCAAAGCCGCGGACATCGTCGCGCGCGCGCGCGGCGGCGCAGACTTCGGTGAACTCGCCGTCAAGAACTCCGAGCGCGAGCAGAAGGGCGTGCGCGTAGCCGAGAAGACGAAGGGACTGCTGGCGGACGAGGGCGGCAAGCCCCGCTGGTTCCTTATCTCCGACTTGCAGTCGAACTTCTCCTCGGCCATCAAAGACCTGAAGGCGGGCGGCGTCAGCGACCCCATCAAGACCGACGAGGGTTATCTGATCCTGCGCGTTAACGAGCGCGACGACGCCTTCAAGGAGAACTTCGTCCGCGGCGCCATCACGAACGAGCGCATAGAGAAGGCGCGCGAAGATTTCCTGCGGACGCTCCGCAAGGAGGCATACGTCAAGCCCTCCGACGCCTACAAGGAAGTCATCACGCCGCTCCTCGCCGGGGACAAGGCCGAGACGGCCAAGGAGCCGGCCAAGCCCGCAGAGGAGAAGAAGGAAAAGAACAAGAAGCAGTAGTTAAGCGGTGAATGGTAAATAGTAAATGGTGAATGGAAGAAAGCGGTCTTCCATTCACCATTTACTATTTACCATTCACCATATTCCTATGCGCCTCGACCAATACCTTCGCGCCAGCCGCCTCGTGCTTCGCCGCACCGTGGCGCAGGAGCTTTGCGACGCGGGGGCCGTCGCCGTTAACGGCACGCCCGCGCGATCCTCGCGCACCGTCCGCCCCGGCGACCGCATCGCCATACGCCGCCGCGAGCGCATCCTCATCGTCCGCGTCAGCTCCGTCCCCGACACCAAACAGGTCTCCCGCGCAGACGCCCCGACGCTCTACGAAGTCATCGAAGACACGAAGCTAAACGATGAAGTATGAACGCTGAACGCTGAACTGAAAGACAGTCAAACCGCTTTCAGTTCAGCGTTCAGCGTTCATACTTCATCGTTTCTTTTGCGTTCGCCTTTCGCGCGCCCCGCGCGGATTTGGCCGTGGGGTTGTCTCGAAATAAAACGGGGTGGCGGAGTCGCGGCGCTCGGAATTCGGCGGAAACACGCGCGCGCCGGAAGTGGAACGCAAGTTGCCAATTTCTTCGTGAAGACCTCGACAGGTTTCCTCGTTAACGCCGGGCATCAAGGAAATAGGGGAGTTATGAACATCCTTTCAAACATCTTTACGGACGATCTCGCGATTGACTTGGGGACTGTCAATACGCTGATCTACGCGCCCGACCGCGGCGTCGTGCTGAACGAGCCGTCGGCGGTCGCGATACACAAGTACACGGGCGAGGTCTTGGAAGTCGGCGCGGAGGCTTACAAGATGCTGGGGCGCGAGCCGAAGGACGTTGAAGTACACCGCCCCGTGCGCGGCGGCACGATCAACAACTTCGACGCCGCGGAGAAGATGCTCAAGGCATTCATCAGCCGCGCGAGCGGCAGCAGCCACCGCCGCAGCCACGTAGTCATAGGCGTGCCCGGCTCTTCGACTTCTCTCGAACAGCGCTCGGTGCGCGACGCCGCGCGCGACGCAAAGGCAACGCGCGTTGACCTCGTTGACGAAGGATTGTGCGCCGCGTTCGGCGCGGGACTCACGCACGACGACGAGCGCGCGCACCTCGTCGTTGACATCGGCGGCGGCACGACGAACGTAGCCATCGTCGCGTGCGGCGCGGTCGTTTCGTCCGCGAGTCTCGACGCGGCGGGCAACGCGATGGATCAGGCCGTCTGCGATTACGTGCGCGCCAAATACGAGATGCAGCTAGGCGAGCGCACCGCCGAGAACGTGAAGAAAGAGCTTGGCGCGTTCGGTCGCGAGGGTGACGGGCGGATGGAGATAGTCGGCAAGCAGTTGACGGACGGGCTTGCGAAGGCGGTCGAGATAACGGCGGACGAAGTGCGCGAGGCGCTTGAGCCGGTCGTCTCGGAGATCATCACGGGCGCGCGCCGCGCAATCGAGGAGTCGAAGCCCGACGTGACGGCGGACATCTACCAGACGGGTTTGATACTGACGGGCGGCGGCGCGCTTCTCGGCGGCATGGCCGAGCGTTTGCAGAAGGAGTTGCGCCTGCACGTCGCCGTCGCCGACGACCCGCTCGCGGCGGTCGCGCTCGGCGCGGGCCATCTGCTCTCGGACAAGACGAGGCTCCAACGCGTCTCGATACGCGAGGACATCCCCGTCTGGCAGGCCGAGCAGGAGCTTGTCGTCAACTGGTAAGTTTTTAAGGGGCGAACAAAGCCCCTGCAAAAAGTTTTCGCACCGAGCAAAGGGGGGCGAGAAGAGGGTTGAAGGCTTCGGCCTTCGCCCTCTTTTTTCTACTGGAAGGATAAATTCACGACGGCCACGGATACAGTGAAGCGAGCGCCGCTTTGGGAAGGAAAATTAACATGGATGGACAGGATAGGCAGGATAATAAAAGCGTTTGCTTTCATCCTGCCTATCCTGTCCATCCATGTTAATTCCTTCGACGTAATGCGCGGCCCGCTCGTTACTGTTTGCGGTATGTCTCCGCGTCAGTCGTTACGCGGTCATCGGTCGTCACTAATTCAGGGGTTCGCACGTCGTCAATAATCGCCGCGCCGACTTGCTCGCGCTCTTCCGGCGGAAGAGAACGAAAGGCTGCGACGATCTCGTCGGCGCGTGCCGCTTCGCCCGCCTCGTCGTCCGGCGCGGGCGGCAGAAGCACGAGGCCGCAGACGTAGAGCGCGAGCGTAAAGAACGATATGTAGCCGGTGGCGGGCGCAAACGCCTGCCCTTCGAGCGTGCCTAGCGTGACGCCTTCAAGAAGCGCGCCCGCGAGCCGCTTGAGCCAGCCTCCGTCAGGCGCGTAGAGCGAGGCGAGCAGCACGTGCTTGATGACGAACGCCGTGCCGAAGAGCGCGATGAGACTTCGCAGCAAACGGCGCGCGTCGAACGCCGCGAACTGGTTCTGCCAGAGCGTCCACAAGAAGAAGAACGAGAGAACCCAGCGCAGAAGTCCCGCGTCCGGCAGCACCGAGTTGAAGCTCTGCGCCGACGCGAAGAAGAGCGCGCCGAGCGTTAGCGCGTGCGAGACGTTCGCCGCAGCCGCGTTGTCAGCCGACAGCCACCGCCCCAACACGACCGCGCCCCCGCGCGCGAAAAGCGCGAGCAGCATCACTGCCAAGATGAGCGTCACGAGCGGCGGCGCGACGAACACGAGCGCGCCCGTCTCCGACGCCACGCGCACGCCGCCCAGCAGCGCGACGATCAGAAAAATCGTCGGCAGCAGGATGAAGCGCACGAGCGCGCGGTTCGTTGTGCGTCTGTCAATCATTTATAGAGACGGGGAGACTGGGAGATGGGGAGACGGGGGGAGAAAAGTTCCGTCACCCCGTCTCCCCGTCGCTTCGTCTCCCCGTCGTTGTGATTCATTTCCGCTCTCTAAAAACTTTCAGCGGGTTAAAGTCGTCAGCCGTCCGCAGTAGGCCGCCCTCAAGCTCCGCCTTCAGCTCGGCGGCGGAGTGAATTTTAAGTTCCGCGTCTTCGACACTGAGCGCAGCGTCGGGCGAAAGCGCGATGGCGCGATTCGCGGCGTCGAGTCCTTGCTTGAAAAGATCGTCGTCGTTGTAGACGCGCCCCCAGCCCTGCCTGTAGAAAGAGTATGCGATGTAAAACTGCGTGCGCGCGTCGCGCTGCGCCGGGTCTGCGCGCGACCACTCATCGCGCGCCGCCGCGTACTGCTCGCGCAGAAAGAGGTCGCGGCCCGCGTCGAAGCGCGCGCGGTCAACCTCGTAAGTTCCGACGGCGACGCTTGCGCGCGTGGCTACTTCGCCGACGCTTCGCGGCGCGGCGACGTAGACCCACACGACGAACGCGCCCAAGATGCACGTCCAAGCGATGCCGAGCCACTGGATGAGCCTGTGCCGCATTGCTATAATCTAAAGCCTCGGAAAATCGTTTCTGCTCTCGACTGAATTTGCTTGAAAGGATAACCCATTTTCGTTATGAAAACATTCTTCGCAACCGCGCTCCTCGTCGCCGGCCTCGCGCTCTCTAGTGCGGCGCAGGACAAACACCAAGACGCGCACAAGCCGTCCGAAGGCGCGGCGACTGTGGACAGCGCCGAAGTCGTCAAGCGCGGCGCGCCCCTCGGCGACTCGCCGCAGGTCAAGTTCGCAGACGCGCTGAAGGAGCCGCAGAAGTACGCGGGCAAGACCGTCCGCATCGAGGGCGTAGTCCGACGCGTCTGCAAGAAAGAGGGCTGCTGGATGGAGATCGCGCCCGACGCCGAAAGCGAGACCGTCCGCGTCACCTTCAAGGATCACGGCTTCTTCGTCCCCAAAGACGGCGACGGCCTGAAGTTCCGCGCCGAGGGCGAGTTGAAGTTAAAGACCTTGAGCAAGGAAGAGGTTGACCACCTCGTCAAAGACGACGGCGCGAAGGTCAAGACCAACCCCGACGGCACGGCGAACGAAGTCACCTTCGTCGCCACCGGGGTTGAGCTTTGGAAGTAAGCCGATTGCGGAATGCGGATTTCGGATTGCGGATTGAAAAGACAATTCGCTCGCCGTCAAATCCGCATTCCGCAATCCGAAATCCGCAATCGTCATGAAGCCTTTCAAGATTCGAGACGTTGAGATCAGCCCGCCGCTCGTGCTGTCGCCGATGGCGGGCGTGACGGACGTGCCGTTCCGCGCTCTGCTCAAGCGGCGCGGCGGCATCGGTCTGACCGTGTCGGAGTTCATCTCGGTCGAGGGGCTGACGCGCAGCAATCCGAAGTCTCGAAGGCAGATGCGCTTTTTCGACTACGAGCGACCGTTCGCCGTGCAGATTTTCGGCGGGCAGCCCGAACGCATGCGTATGGCCGCGCAGATGGCCGAAGAGATCGGCGCGGACATTCTCGACGTTAACTGCGGCTGCCCCGCGCCCAAAGTCGTCAAGCACGGAGGCGGCAGCGGACTTCTGCGCGACCTGCCGCGACTTGAGACGATTCTCAAAGAGATAAAGAAGGCCATCAGCATCCCGCTCACAGTCAAGATTCGCGCGGGCTTCTACGACAGCCAGAAGAATGCGGTCGAGGTCGCGCGTCTCGCCGAAGGATGCGGCGCGGAACACATCGCGCTGCACGGTCGCACGAAGGAGCAGGCTTACAAAGGGCTTGCCGACTGGGATTTGGTGCGTCAGGTCAAAGAGGCCGTGCGAGTTCCCGTGTCCGGGAGCGGCGATGTGCTGACGGTCGCGGACGCGTTCAAGCGTTGGCGCGAGACGAACTGCGACGGCATCCTCATCGGTCGCGGCGCGATGGCGAACCCGTGGATTTTTCGTCAGATCGAAGACGCGCTCGCGGGCCGCGAGCCGTACCAGCCCTCGCTCGACGAGAAGCGCGAGGTGCTTGTAGAGTACTTCGACCTTCTGCGCGCCGACATGCCGGAGCTTCCCGCCATCGGTCGCATGAAGCAGCTCGCCGGACAGTTCACGAAGGGACTGCCCGGCGGCGCGCGCTTCCGTCAGGTCATCTACCACTCGCACTCCGTCACCGAAGTCCTCGACCGCATCGGCGAATACTTCGAGACCGTCGCCGCCGGACGCACATACATCGGCGAAGGCGGCGCGGACGAGCCTGAAGACGCGCCCGCACTCGACTCGTGCGAGGCTGCGTTGACGGGCTGAACATGAAGGAGACGCTCAAAGTCTTAAACCGGATGGTCAGAGCCGGTGTGATCGAGCAGTACGCCATCGGTGGAGCCGTCGCCGCGATTTATTACCTTGAGCCGTTCGACACGTCAGACCTCGACATTTTTGTACAGGTCAACGCCGCCGGCAGCGATTTGACGATGCTCGCCCCGATTTACGAATACCTAACCGCACGAGGCTACGAGGCGCAGGGCGAGTTCATCAACGACGAGGAGTTCCCCGTTCAATTCCTCCCCGTCTTCAGTCCGTTAACGGAAGAGGCGTTGAGCGAGGCGCACACGATCAAATTCGCAAGGGTGACGACGCGGGTCATGCGCCCTGAGCATCTGGTTGCAATCATGCTCGACACAGGGCGGCCCAAAGACTA
>DASQLL010000277.1:0-4689 GCA_035630035.1 Pyrinomonadaceae bacterium
CTCGGCATGATGGTCGGCGACTACGCGCTCTCATTCACGGAGGAGACGCGCGAGCTGCGCCAGCCTCTCTCGCGCGTCTTCCAGCGCCTGTGGGACACCGAAGCCGCGCCCTTCAACAACCGACATAACAACACGTCCACGAACAAAGACGCGCGCGACTTTCTCGCGCGCGAGCAGGTCGAGCTTCTTTTCATAAGGCTTCCGCGCCCCGCGCGTCGCCACGCGCGCGACTCGGCCTTCGCATGGCGCGAGGAGTGGGTGCGGGGCAACGGCGATTTCTGGGACGACTTCGAGCGCACGCACGAGGGACGCATCGGCGCGCGCTCCGAGACGCGCCGCCAGCACCTGCGCCACGTCGAAGACCTTCTGGACGCAGCCGCTCACATCCCCCACTGGGCCGTCGCGCACGCCGACGACGGATTCCTCCCCACGGAAGAACTCGTCGAAAGAATCCGCCGCCTACGTCGCGTCGGCACGATTTACACCAAAGACTTCACCGAGCTTGCGGGCGCGCGCGCCGTGATCGTGACGGCGTAAAAGCCGTGAATCGTAAATCGTAAATCGTGATAAGAGAAAGACGATTCTTTCTTGTCACGATTTACGATTTACGATTCACGGCTTTTAGAATTACAAGCGTCTGGTCGTCGCCGCGCTCGACCGCGCCAGTCCAGCGGTCAACTTCGTCGAAGATTTCCTGACGCAGATTGTTGGGCGTATCCGTGCGCCGCGCGGCGACGAACTCCGCGAGTCGCCGCTCGCCGTACTCTTCGCCCGTGTGGTTCTGCGCCTCGCTGAGTCCGTCTGAGAAGAGCACGAGCATGTCGCCGTCGCCGAGCGTCGTCTGCGCTTCCTCGAACTTCGCGAAGTCGAACGCGCCGACAATCGTACCGCCAATCGAGAGCCGCTCGACGGAGCCGTCGGCGCGCACGAGCAGAGGCTCGTTGTGCCCCGCGTTCGTGTAGCTCAGGGTGCGCGTGCGGTCGTCGTAGAGCGCGAGGAAGAGCGTCGCGAAGCGGTTCGTGTCCGTCGAATGACAGAGCTGCTCGTTGATGCTCTTCGTCATGCCGGCTACGGCGCGGTGCGTGTCCGAAACGGTTGCGACGCGCGACGCTTGGGGCGTGCCGCCGCCCGCGAGAGCGTTCGCGCCCCGCGCGGCGAGCCGCTGCCGCTCCGAGACGATGGCGACCTGCGCGCGCAGCGCGGCCTGCAAGTTCGACATCACGAGCGAGGCCGACAGCCCCTTACCCGAAACGTCGCCGAGCGTGAAGGCCACGAGTCCGGGCGAGACCTCCATGAAATCGTAGTAGTCGCCCGCGACGCCGCGCGCCGCACGGCACTCGCCGGTTATCTCGGCTGACTCCATCGCGGGCGTGCTGCGCGGGAAGAGCTGCGCCTGCACCTCGTGCGCGATCTCGATCTCGCGCTTCAGACGCTCGTGCTCGACGCGCTCCGCGAGAAGCGTCTCGATGTTGGCCGACATGTCGTTGAAGGCGACGGTCAGCTCGCCCAACTGGTCGCGCGAGCGCGTGCGTATGCGGTGCGAGAAGTCGCCGCGGTTGATGAAGCCCGTGGCGCGGTAGAGCTTGTGAACCGTGCCCGTGACGGCGCGCGTCATCCACGCGGCGGAGAAGAGCGCGAGCAGTTCGAGCACGAGGAACGCGGTGGCGAGTATGTAGAGTCCGCGCCACCAAGCGCGTCCCAGCACGGCGTCGCCCCAGAACTGCTTGCCGCCCTCGGCCCAAGACCAGTCAACGAGAAACGCCATCTGCGCCTCGCGCTTGCCGGTCTGCCAGTCCGTCGCCTGAAGGATTACGGGATACGGAAAACTCAGCGGCGAGACTTCGGGCATCAACTCGCCGAACTGGTCTCGATTAAGCTCGACGACGACCTTATCCTTGTCATTCGCGCCGGCTCGGGCCGCGTTCCCGTCGCCGATCTTCAGTTGAACGTCGCGCCCTCTCTGTCGCGCGTCGTCGCCGACGGCGTCTAGGAAGAACGGACGTATCTGTATGCCCGTGGTTTCGCGAAGGCGTCTGACGAGAGCGCGACTGATGGGGACTGTGACGAGCGCGACGGCGACGCGCCCCTGCCACGTGCGGCGCACGAGCGCGCGCACCGACGGCGTGCCGAACCCGCTGCGCTTCTCTTCAGGCGGCGGAATGTACGCGAGGCCGCTCCACTCCGTCTGCCCTTCGAGCCAAGCGGGAAGCGGCTCGCGCGCGTCGCCCGTGTCGAAGCCGACGCCGCGCGTCTCTTCATTCGCGCTCGCGCTCACAAGTTGCGGCTGCGCGCCCGCGTGGAAACTGTGTGCAATCTCCGATTCCGCGCCGCGCCATGCCGCCACGCGCGCGCCGGGCAGCGACGCTTGCAGCAACGCCGTTCGCTCGTCGAGCCACGTCTGCGCGACGCGCTCGTTTGCGTTTGCGGGGAGCGACAATAACGCTTCGGCGAGAGCGCGTGCGCCTTCGAGCGTGTGCCGCTCGGTCGCGCCGACCTCGACCGTGACGACGCGCCCCATCGCCTGCGACGATCCGCCCGTCGCCGCGAGCGCGCCCAACAGAAGGAGCAGCACGACCGGCGTCGCGCCGACGAACAGGTAGGTGATTATCAAACGACGGCGCACGCGCCACAGAAGCATCCGCTTGAGGCGAACGAGAATCTTCACACCGTAGTAGAGAACGGTCGTCGTGATGGCGCAGGCCATCAGCAGCCCGATGAAACGCACGGGCGTATTTTTGTACACTTCTGTGTTGCGGATGAGGAGCCAGAGGATGTAGAGCGCGACCGACGCCATCGCCACGCGAGGCATCGCGCGTCGCAGCCACTCGCGCGCGCGCGACATACGCTCCGCGAAACGACCCGACGCGCTCTGCAAACGTTTGCCCATTGCTGCTCCCCTGTTGTCTCTGCTTTTACGCGCGGCCCGCGAAAGGTGTTTCAGCTCAATCTATTCTTCGGCGAGCGCGCGGACGTGCGCGCTTACGGTCGCACCGAGCGTCGAGAGGTTGTAGCCGCCTTCGAGGCATGAGACGAGGCGACCGCCGCAGGTCTCGCGCGCCCAAGTCTTGACGGAGCGCGTGAACGAGACGAAGTCTTCGTCTTCCAGAAGGAGTTGTCCGAGCGGGTCTGCGGCGTGCGAGTCGAAGCCCGCGGAGATGATGACGAGGTCGGGCTTGAACTTATCGCCTATCTCTTCGAGCGCGGCCTCGAACGTGCGGCGATGCACGGCGGCGGGAGTGCGCGCCTTGAGCGGCACGTTCAGAGTGTAGCCGCGCCCGCGACCGACGCCGTTTTCGCCGCGCGTGCCCGTGCCGGGATACCACGGATATTGATGCGCGGAGAAGAAGAAGACCGAAGGGTCGTCGTAGAAAATCCCCTGCGTGCCGTTGCCGTGATGCACGTCCCAATCGAGGACTGCGACGCGCTCGACTTCGCGATGCCGGTTCTGCGCGTAGCGCGCGGCAACGGCCACGTTGTTGAAGAGGCAGAAGCCCATCGCGCGCTCCTGCGTCGCGTGGTGGCCGGGCGGACGCGCGGGCAGAAAAGCGTTCTCCGCTTCGCCGCTCAAGACCATGTCAACCGCGCGGCACGCTCCACCCGCCGCGCGCAGCGCTGCATCGAGCGAGCGCATCGAGACAATCGTGTCAGCATCGAGATAGCCAAGTCCCTCGCTCACCGCGCGCTCGACTTGCTTGAAGTGCTGCGGCGTGTGGCAAGCCTGCACGTCGCCGCGCGGCGCGGGTGTCGCTTCGACCTCTTTGAGACGCGACCAAAGCTCCGCGTCGTCGCGAAGCGCCTTCATTACGACCGCGTAACGCTCCGGGCTTTCGGGATGGCCCGCGCCCGTGTCGTGCTGCTCAAAGACCGCGTGATGGATTATCGCCGTCGTCATGCGCCCGATTATGCGAGAGCGTCGGAACGAGGTCAATCAATACAGGAGGCAGGGGCAGGAAGCAGGAAGCAGGAAGCAGGAAGCAGGAGGCAGGTCAAGAGATTGCGCTTTGAAATCTCGAATCTGGAATCCTAGATTTCTTGTCCGCCTCCTGCTCCTGCCTCCTGCCTCCTCTCCTGCTTCCTGCCCCGAATTCATACGGCAGAGTGGCGATATGTGGTCAGATTTCTCTGGTCAAACCGAAGGCGGCGCAATGTAAAACGCCCGTTTCCTTTAGCTTAAGCCGCCCGTCGCGCCGTGCCCTGTGGCGGAATGGCAATTGCTAAAATATCGTGCGTGATGCGTCTCTCCCGTTATAATTCGAGATGCTTTCAAGGTGAGAGGGGTTTTGACATGCGAAAGATTTTTGCCTGCTTCATCTGTTTATTCTTTCTGATGACGACGCTCGTGCCCGACCTTTACGGTCAGGATCGCCGTCGTCGCTCGCGCTTCGGACGTAAGGCGCGCACCGCCGCGATGATCGCGGGCGGCGCAGCCGTCGGCGGACTCGTCGGCGGCAAGAAGGGCGCGGCCATCGGCGCGGGCGGCGCGGGCACATACGCCTTCAACCGCAAGGCTGCGCGGCGTCACTTCAAGCCCCGCACGCGCACCGTCGGCGCGACCGCGAGCGGCGCTGCGCTCGGCGCGGGTGTCGGCGGCGCGGTCGGCGGCAAGCGAGCTGCCGGAGCCGGAGCGATTGTCGGCGGCACGGGCGGTTATCTCTACCGGCGCTCGAAGCGTCGCATACCTCGCCGCTA
>DASQLL010000278.1:0-4342 GCA_035630035.1 Pyrinomonadaceae bacterium
AGTTCGGGTTCTTGCGAAAGTCAACGGAGACGAGCGGCTCTTCGGAGAAAGCGAGTATGTCTTTAAGCTCTTCGTTGGCCGCGTCCTTGAGCGCCTTGTTGACTTCCTCGGTCGAAGTTTCGCGCCCGACCTGCATCACAACATCAACGAGCGAGACGTTCGGCGTCGGCACGCGCACGGAGATGCCGTCGAACTTGCCTTTAAGCTCCGGCAGCACGAGCGCAACGGCTTTGGCCGCTCCCGTCGAAGTAGGGATCATCGAGAGCGCGGCGGCGCGCGCGCGTCGCATGTCTTTGTGCGGAAGGTCGAGTAGCTGCTGGTCGTTCGTGTACGAGTGGATGGTCGTCATCTGCGCCAGGACGATGCCGAACTTCTCGTGTATGACTTTGGCGACCGGCGCGAGGCAGTTGGTCGTGCAGGAGGCGTTCGAGATGATGTTGTGCGCCGAGGGGTCGTACTTATCGTCGTTCACGCCCATCACGATTGTGATGTCTTCGTTCTTCGCGGGGGCGGAGATGATGACTTTCTTGACCGAGCCGCGCAGATGCTTTTTGGCGTCCTCGGCTTTGGTGAAGAGGCCGGTTGACTCGATGACGATCTCCGCGCCGACCGACTCCCACGGAATCTTCGCAGGGTCTCTTTCGGCGAAGACGGCGAACTCGTCCGAGCCTACGCGCAAGCCCGTCTCGGTGGCCGCGACCTCCTCTTCGAGATTGCCAAGCACGGAGTCGTACTTCAAAAGGTGCGCCAGCGTCTTCGTGTCGGTGATGTCGTTGACGGCGACGAAATCAATGTCCGGGTCGCCCAAACTTGCACGCAGGACGTTGCGCCCGATGCGCCCGAAGCCGTTGATGCCAACTTTGATTCCCATGAAATGGAAGCCTCCTCGCGGTATTTAATCTTGAAAGACGCGCCCGACGAGCGCAGAAAGATTTGTCGCCTGCTTCGAGCGAGCGGACGCCTTCGGACGTGAACGTTTGTTCCCCGGTCGTTTGTTGGAGCTTGCTCTTAAACACTGCAAGATAAAGCCCGCGCGCCCGCACTGTCAAGCCGACCTCCCGAACTTAAAATCAAACTCGCCCCGCTCGTTGCAAACGCGGCGGAACGAGACTTTACACATCCACCGTAGATGGCTTAAATGTATGTTTTTGAAACCCCGTGCGGGTGAGGGACGTAGTACGCAAAGGTCTGCCGCGACAGTGTAAGGGTCTTATCAAACGCATCGCGGCTCAACATTTGCAATCCCGATTCAACGAGAACGGTTTTGAACTTTTTACTTCGGGGCGTGCCGCTTACGAGCGCAGCCATTCGGAAGATTTCAAGGTAGATAAAATGCTAAAACAGCATCGCTTTCATGTTTCAAAAGGGAGAGGGGTTTGGCCCCTCGCCTCGATCTGCCTCTCGGCGTTTCTCGTTTTCGGGAACGCTGTGTCCGCTTTTGGGAACGCGAACGCCTCGCGCTCGAAGGCCAAACGCGCTTCCACGTCTGCCGCGAGCAGGAACAAGGCCGCGAAGGCGCAGCCCGCTTCGGGCGAGGCGAGCGGCGAAGTCGCGGCGCAGCCGACCGTAAAGACCAGCGCGCCCAAACCCGCCTTCACAAAAGTGGGTGAGCCGTTCGTCGTCGCCACGGCTGACTTCCGACAGTCCTCGACGCAGACGCCCGCGCAACGCGACGCGACCCGCCCGCCGGGTACTGAGCAGAAGCAGTCCGTCCCGCCGACGGCGCGGCCTAACCCGCCCGACCCGCGGACGCCGCCCGGCACGCAGAAGCCCGCGCCGCAGACGCCTCCGGGCGCGCAGACGCCGCCGGCTCAGCAGCCGCCCGGCACGGACAGGCCGACGACCGAGCCGACCCCCGCGCCGACCGACACGACGACGCCCGTCACGGACGTTGTCGAGGAGCCGATCTTCCCGACCGTCGAGCCGCGCCCCGTGCCGCCTCTTCCCTCGCTCGTCCGCATAGGCGTCGTGAGCGGCGATGCTCTGACGCTCACGCTCAACGAGGCGATACGCCGCGCGCTCGAAAACAACAACGACATCGAAGTGGCGCGCGCAGACGTGCGCCTCGCCGAGCAGTCGCTCATCGGCTTGCGCGGCGTCTACGATCCGGTCTTCACCTACGAGCCGGAGATCAACAACTCCATTCGCCCCGTCACGAACATCTTCGGCGGCGCGGGCACTGCCGGTTCGGTGACTACGACCGACTACAACAACAACTTCGCGCTCAACAAGCAGTTCGGTCGCGGCGGCGGCAACTTCACATACTTCTTCAACAACACGCGAGAGAAGACCTCCGCGAGCAACACGAGCATCAACCCTTTTTACTCCGCGGCGCAGGGGCTTCAGTTCACACAGCCGCTCTGGCGAAACCGCTCGATTGACATCAATCGCCGGCAGATACGCATTCAGGCAAAGCGACTCGAACAGTCTGACGCGGACTTCCGCCTACGCACCATCGGCGTCATCTCGCAGGTGCAGCGCGCCTATTGGGACTTGGTGTTCGCGCTTCGCGACGAGCAGAACCAGATCGCGAATCTGAACCTCGCGCGCGAGAATTTCCGCCGCACGGAGGCGAGCGTCGCCGCGGGCGCGTCCGCCCCGCTTGAGCGCGCAGAGATACAGACCGAGCTTTCAAACCGAGAGTCCGCGCTCCTGCTCGCAAACCAACAGGTCTCCATCGCCGAGAACAGCCTGAAAGAGTTGCTGATTAAAGACCCGCTCTCCGCCGACTGGTCGAAGGCGCTGATGCCCGTTGACCAGCCGACCTTCACGGACGCGCCCGTCAGCCTTGAGACCGCGCTCAAAGAGGCGCGCGACAATCGCCCGGAGATGCGCCGTCTGAAGCTTCAGGGTGAGATTAACGATATTGACCTACAGTATTTCAAGAACCAGACGAAGCCGCGCATAGACCTTACGGGGACGGTTCAGACCAACGGCCTCGCCGGCACTCCCGGCCCGGATCCCACTACGGGGCTGCAACTCCAGCCCTGCACGGGCGACGAGATCGAGGGGCAGCGTTGCATCCCGCCCAACTTCATCGGCGGCTACGGCCAGACGCTAAAGAACCTCTTCAGCCTCAACACGCGGCAGGTCGTCGTCGGCTTGACCATCCAGCTACCTCTCAGGAATCGCACCGCCAAGGCGAACCTCGCGACCGCGCAGATACAGCGCGAGCAGCTCGCGGCCTCGACGCGCTCGCAGGAGCAAACGATTGAGGTCGAAGTCCGCAACGCCGTCCAGTCCGTCGAGACCGCGCGTCGCCGCGTACTGTCGGCGCGGCAGGCGCGTGCCAGCGCGGAGGAGCAGCTCGCGGGCGAGCGCAGGCTCTATCAGGTCGGTCGCTCCACGACGTTCATCCTCTTCCAACGCGAGAACGCGCTCGTCAACGCGCGCAACCAAGAGCTTCGCGCCGAGACCGACTACAACAAGGCGCTCGCCGAATTGCAGCGCGCGACCTCGGCCACGCTCCGCGCCAACAACGTCATCATTGACTCGCCCTTCGCGCCGGAGTCGCTCAAGGACTAGCGCGACGACCATAAGCAAGAGCGACCGTGAAAAGTTAACTTTTCACGGTCGCTCTTGCTTTTCACGGATAGTCCACAGGCAAGCAACAAACGTTCATAATTCTGTAGGGGCAGGGCTTGTCCCTGCCCGCTCAACTTTCATAAAACTCAACTTGAACGTAATGAATCACGGGCAGGGACAAGCCCTGCCCCTACGGAATTCTTTGCCGCTCGTGCTTCGACTGAGTTGACGCTCCGCTAACTACGTCCGTATCCTCACTCGCGGATTTAATTTTATCCGCGCTTAACCATTTTGAAGATAACCGCGACCATCATCACCTTCAACGAGGCGGACAACATCCGCGCCGCGTGCGAGTCCGTCGCGTGGGCCGACGAGATCGTCGTCGTTGACTCTCGCTCGACCGACTCGACGCGCGAGATCGCCGGAGGATGCGGAGCGCGCGTCATCGAGCGCGACTGGCCGGGCTTCGCAGCGCAGAAGCAGTTCGCCGCCGAAGCCGCCGGGCACGAATGGATTTTCAGCCTCGACGCGGACGAGCGCGTCTCCGACGAGCTTCGAGCGAGCGTGATGGCCTTGCGCGAAACCGAAGAAGCGCACCTCGCCGACGGCTATCGAATAGCGCGCCGCTCACGCTACATGGGTCGCTGGATTCGAGGCGGCGGCTGGTATCCAGACTTTCAGCTCCGCCTCTACCGGCGCGCGAAAGGACGCTGGGCGGGCGCGCACGTACACGAGTCGGTCAAGATGGACGCGGGCAGCCGCGTCGAGACGCTCGGCGGCGATTTACTTCACTTCAGCGTGCGCGACGCCTCGCACC
>DASQLL010000279.1:0-10917 GCA_035630035.1 Pyrinomonadaceae bacterium
GTTCGACTACGTGATGAAGCCCTTCGACCTCTACCACGTGGAGGCCGCCGTGAGTCGCGCGCTTGAGCACCACACTCTGCGCGTAGAGAAACGTCGCTACGAGAACTACCTCGAAGAGATGGTCGGACAGCGCACCGCGCAGCTCGACGGCGCGCTCCACTCGCTCGGAGACGCGTACCGCACGACGCTTGAGGCTCTGACCGCCGCGCTTGAGACGCGCGACCTTGAGACGCACGGACACTCGGAGCGCGTCGTCAACTTCAGCCTCCGACTCGGTAAGGAAATGGGTCTCGACGCGGAGCAGTTGACTTCGCTCGAGTTCGGCTCGCTACTGCACGACATAGGCAAGATCGGCGTGCCCGACGCGATACTTCGTAAGCCCGCCGCGCTCACCGACGACGAGTGGGTGAGGATGCGCGAGCATCCGCTGCACGGGCAGAAAATCCTGCGCGGCATAGAGTTTCTCGAAGGCGCATCGCGCGTCGTCGCGCAGCACCACGAGAAGTGGGACGGCAGCGGCTACCCGCTCGGTCTGAAAGGCGAAGAGATTGACTTGAACGCGCGCATCTTCGCCATCGCAGACGCCTTCGACGCCATCACGAGCGACCGCGTCTACAGGAAGGGGCGTAGCTACGAAGAGGCCGTCGCCGAGCTTGAAGCTTTCGGCGGTCGGCAGTTCGACCCGAAGATCGTCGAGGCCTTCCGACGCATCCCGCGCGGAGAGTGGGACGAGATACGACGACGCTCGGTCGAGGCGCGTGAGCTTAAGGCCGCGTCGCGCCGGCACGGACAGGCCGCGGGCCACGTGCTGGTCGAGTCCGGGGCGAGCGCGCACGTGAACTGAGGCTGAAAGCCGCGCCGTCCGTAATAGTGAAAGCCGCCGTAGGCGGCGGAAGAGCAGTAGCCCACGGCGTCAGCCGTGGGACATGATGCGCGATAAAACGTGAAGCCCCGTAGGGGCGAAAGAATTTCGTGGAGCATTATTTTCAAGCTCGAAATTCTTTCGCCCCTACGGGGCTTCTATCTTTGGATTAATGTCTGTTTCCCACGGCTGACGCCGTGGGCTAATGCTCTTCCGCCCCTGACGGGGCTATTAAACGTCCTCGTCCTTTATTTTCCCTGCGGCTTCGCCTCCGGCTGGCGCATCGAGCCGACGACGTAGCCGCGGCGCGCGCGCAGAGAGAGGCCGATGCGTCGCGCGCCGACGTGAAGCTTTCGGTACTCCGTGGCCGACGCGCCTCGGAGCGGACGCTTCGGTCGGTAGGTGACGACGTACTGCGAGTCTATCTCGTGCGCTACGTTCGCGCCCTCGACGATCATTCCCTCAATCGAGTCGGGCAGAAGTATGCGCCCGCCGGTCTCTTCGGTCAGAGACTTCAGACGCGACTCGCCGCGCTGCATCTCGCGCTCGGCCTCCTTGCGCCGGCGGCGCAGGGCGGGGTCAATACGCATGCCCGCGTTGACGCTCGGCGGGTTGATGCCGGAGCCGCGCATGCCGGGCGGGCGCGTAGGGTCAAGACCTACGGTCGCCTGATCCGCGCGCGACTGCGCCGCGCCGGGCGCTTCCTTCGGAGCTTTCCACCACGGCTGCTTCATCTGCACGCGCGCGACCTCCGTGTAGCTGATGACGTGCAGGGTCGTCTGCGCGGCGATCAGGCGCTTGACCGCGTCGTCGTAGTCCTTCGAGCTTGCGGTGTCTATGCCGTCGGTGACTAAGACGAGGTGACGGTTGCCGACGGGCTGCGTCAGTAGCATTTCGACGGCGCGCTTGACGGCGCGCGACAGGTTCGAGCCGGAGCCGGAAGCGAGCTTCGACTTGATGGCGCGCGCGACCTGCGTGCGGTCGCCCGTCCAGTCCTGAAGCACGTCGGTCTTCCCGCTGAACTGGACAGCGGCCACGCGGTCGCCGTCGCGCAAACTGGCGAGGACGGAGAGCGCAACGTCGCGCGTCGTGTTCGCGCGCACGATGGGGTCTAAGTCCCAGCCCGTTCCGAGAAGTAGCACGACGCTTGCCTCGACGCGCAGCACGCTCTTGACCTGCTGCGGCACGCCGTCCTCTACGACCAGCACGTCGTCCGTCTGAAGACTAGGGTCGAAGCGCCCCTTCTCGTCGAAGGCGAAGACGGGTATGCGAACCTCTTCGATGAAGAATCGCTCGGTCTCATCCTGTTCGGGCGTCGGCGTGGGCTTGGGGCGCACGCCGCTCTGCGCGAGCGAAGTGTGCGCGGCGAGTGTGATGATGAAAGCGATGCTTATGAAAGCGAGTAAGGGGCGGCGCGAAAACATTTTGACTCCTCCGCCGTTGAACTTGAATATACGCTAGCTCTGATGCTCCGCGGACGCGTCGTGGTTCGCCCGTTCAGGCATTCTGAAAACTCAGAAGTCAGAACGCTGAATGCTGAACTGAAAGACACGTTGCCTTTCGTTCAGCGTTCAGCGTTCAGCGTTCTGACTTCATCCTTTCTTCCGCGCCTGCGCCTGCACGGCTGTGATGGCGACGGCGTCAACGATGTCCTCGGCCTTGCAGCCGCGCGACAGATCGTTGGCGGGTTTGTCGAGTCCCTGAAGGACGGGGCCGATGGCCGTCGCGCCCGCGAGGCGTTCGGTCAGTTTGTATGCGATGTTGCCGGCCTGTAGGTCTGGGAAGATGAGGACGTTGGCGCGGCCCGCGACCGTTGAGCCGGGCGCTTTCGACTCGCCCACCTTCGCGACGAGCGCGGCGTCGGCCTGCAATTCGCCGTCAATCTCAAGATCGGGCTGCCGCGCGCGCACAGTCCGCATCGCTTCTACAACTTTGTCAACGAGCTTGTGTTTTGCGCTGCCCTTCGTCGAGAAGGAGAGCATGGCGACGCGCGGCTCGGTGTCTAAGAGCGCGCGGCACGAGTCGGCGGAGGCAATGGCTATCTCGGCAAGCTCCTCGGCGGAAGGCTCTATGACGACGCCGCAGTCCGCGTAGATCATCGCGCCCTCGTGTCCGAAGCGCGCGTCGGGCATGACCATCACGAAAAAGCTGCTGACGATTTTAAAGCCCGGTCGGATGCCGATGCAGTGGAGCGCGGCGCGGACGGTGTGCGCGGTCGTGTTCGTCGCGCCCGCGACCGAGCCGTCGGCCTTGCCTTCGCGCACCAGAAGGTTGCCGTAATAGAGCGGGTCTTGCACGGCGATGCGCGCCTCGTCCGGCATCAAGCCCTTCGCGCGTCGAAGCTCATGATAGAACGCCGCGACCTTCTCGAAGTCGGGCGCGCGGCGATGATCTATGACGCCGACGCCGCCGAGGTCTGCGTTTGCCTCGCGCGCGGCGGCGCGAATCTTCTCTTCGTTGCCCAGCACCGTGACGCGTGCAATCGCACTGCGCGCGCAGATTGACGCTGCGACCACGGTGCGCGGGTCTTCGCCTTCGGGCAAGACGATGTGCTGCGGGTCGGCGGCGGCGCGTTGGCGTATGCGTTCGAGTATGGACATAAAAAGTAGACGATAGACAGCCGGAAGAAAATTAACAGGGATGGACAGGAGGAAGAAAAGTCAGAAGTCAGAACGCTGAACGATGAACTGAACTCAACCTGTCTTTCAGTTCATCGTTCATCGTTCTGACTTCTGACTTTTCTTCCTCCTGCTTATCCTGTCCATCCCTGTTTGAATGTTTCCTGAATTAAGCGAATGTAAATTTATCACGTAGCTTCGGGCGTGGGAAATTAAGCTGACTGCTGATCGCTCAACGCCGAACGCTTCAGTGCGTCGAGCAGCTTGTCGTGTATGCCGCCGAAGCCGCCGTTGGACATGACGGCGACGACATCGCCCTCGCGCAGTTGCGGCGTGAGGTGCGCGACGATTGAGTCCGCGCCGTCGAGGCAGAAGGCGGGACGCCCGCCGTCGGCGATGTCGCGCACAAGCTCGTCGGTGTCGAGCAGTTGGCCGTAGACGCTGCCCTTCTCGCGCGCGAAGACCGTCGAAAGAACGACGTAGTCGGCGGCGGAGAATGCGTCCGCGTAGTCGCTCTGGAAGACCGCGAGGCGCGAGGTGGCCGAGCGCGGCTCGAAGACGGCGACGAGGCGGCGGCCCTTGTATCTGTCGCGCAGAGCTTTAAGCGTCTCGCGCACGGCGGTCGGGTGGTGCGCGAAGTCGTCAATAACCGTGACGCCCGCCTCCTCTCCGCGCACCTGCATGCGCCGCTTGACGCTCTGAAAGCTGGCGAGCGCGTCTTTGATCTTCTCGCGCGAGACGCCCCAAGCGTCGGCGGCGATGATGACCGACAGGCAGTTGCGG
Source organism: Pyrinomonadaceae bacterium (assembly GCA_035630035.1). GTDB lineage: Bacteria > Acidobacteriota > Blastocatellia > Pyrinomonadales > Pyrinomonadaceae > QHXN01. The sequence continues at coordinate 4,264 of DASQLL010000279.1, forward strand.
ACGTTGAAGTCGCCGATGAGCGGCGTCTCGAACTCGCCCCAAGTGTCGCCTTCGCGCGTGACGCGAAAGCGCGTAAGCTCGCCCGACGTGTAATCAATGTCGCGCGCCTGCCACTTCGCGTCGTCGCACGTGCCGAAGGTTTCGAGCCGGGTGTGGAGGCGGTCGCCCATCTCCGCGACCACTTCGCGCACGGCGGGGCTGTCCCAACCCGCGACGAGGCGACCGCTTGAGGGGACGAGGTTCATCAGCCGACGGAAGGCGAGCTTGATCGAGTCGAGGTTCGGATAGATGTCGGCGTGGTCGAACTCGATGTTGGCGACGACGGCTATCTCCGGCAGGTAGTGCATGAACTTCGGCCCCTTGTCGAAGTATGCGGTGTCGTACTCGTCGCCCTCGATGACGAAGTAGTCGCTGTCCGTCACGCGTGAGCTTGAACCGAAGTTCTGCACGACGCCGCCGACGAGGAAAGAGGGATTGAGGCCGCCGCGCTCCAAGACCCACGTCGCGATGCTCGTCGTAGTGGTCTTGCCGTGCGTGCCGGCGAGGACGAGCGAGCGCCGTCCGCGTATGAACTCCTCTTTGACGACCTCGGCTTGCGAGCGGTAGACGAGCCGCCGGTTCAGAGTCTCCTCGACCTCCGCGTTGCCGCGCGAGAGCGCGTTGCCTATGACGACGCAGTCGGGCGCGGGGTTTAAGTGTTCCGGCTTGTAGCCCTGCATGACGGGGATGCTCAGCGATTCGAGCATCGTTGACATCGGCGGGTACACGTTCTCGTCCGAGCCTGTGACGCGGTGGCCGCGCGCCTGAAGCATCCCCGCGAGCGATGCCATCGCCGTCCCGCAGATTCCGATGAGGTGATAGTGCATAAATGAACGTGACAGGTGACGGGTGACAGGTGACAGGAAAGAACAGGTTTTATCCTGTCACCTGTCACCCGTCACCTGTCACGAGGCTATTGGGATTGTGAAAGTGAACGTCGAGCCATGGCCTACTTCAGACTGCACGCTGATTTTGCCGCCGTGGAGCTCGACGAGCTGGCGCGTGATGTAGAGGCCGAGGCCGACGGTTACTTTATGTTTTCGCGCATTATCTCGCCACCCGGCAGATTGCGTAGTTTGGCTAAAGCGTTAAATACGATCTGATTTTTGACATCTATCAAGGCTAATAATTCTTCAGGGGAACGGGGGTCGCGCAATTTCCTCGCACGTGGGTTGACCGCTTTGAGGTCGAAGTTTCTGGCCTCTATTTCCCGCCGCGTCACCGTCCAACTGCGTTCGCTGTCGGCGCGTTGCGGAAGGTAGCGGAAGAAATCATCAAAATGCTCATACGTCAAAGGGTTCTTTTTGCCCATCCTGATGTCGGATAGGTCGTAGTACCAAATCTTTTCCGTCGCGCGACCTTTGGTAAAGAAGAGCAGGTCGGTTTTGACGCCCGCACCCGCGTTGGCGAACACCCCTTCGGGGAGACTGATGATACACCAGAGGTCACACTCATCCAGGAGCTTGCGCTTGGTCTCAACGAAAGCCGTTTGGTTTGTGCGGAAGAGGACGCCCTCATCCAGGACGATGCCGCAGCGCCCGCCGGGTTTCAAACTGTCAACGACGTGTTGGAGAAAAAGAAGCTGGGTTGAGTTGGCCTTGTGCCTGAAGCCCTTCTGCGCCTTCTTACTCTCCTGCCCGCCGAAGGGCGGGTTGGTCAGGACTACGTCGAACAGGCGCGGCGCTCCTTCAAAGAAACCGCCGTAGGTCTCCCTTCCGGTGAGCGTGTTGCCGTGCCAAATGTGCGGGTGGTCAATCCCGTGCAAGACGAGATTGGCGAGGGCGACGGGGTAGATTAAATCTTCTTTCTCGCGCCCGTAAAATGTTCGGTGTTTTAAGTCGGCGAGCGTTTGTCCGAGAGCGTCCGGGCCGAGCGTTTCTGACATGAATTCGTATGACTGGACGAGAAAGCCTCCTGTCCCGCAACACGGGTCGTAAACCGTCTCGCCCGGCTGCGGCGCGACCGCTCGCACCATCGCCCTGATGATCTCGCGGGGGGTGAAAAACTGCCCGCCATCGTTAGACTTCGCGCCCATCTTGAGCAACAGACCTTCATAGACCTGAGACAGAGCGAAGATGTGCGTCGGGTCAATGCTCGACGAGTTGATCTGATCTAACTTGTCCAGAACCTCCAATAGGTTCTCCTCGGTGTCAATCCGCACTCGCTCGACGCTGGACATGACCTCGCTGATGACTTTCTGTCGCGCCGTCGCGCCCGCGCGCTTGTGCAGCCCCTTCAGGTAAGGGAAAAGTTCCGCGTTGACGAACTTAAAGAAATTCCCCTCCGCGCCGTTCTGCAATTCAATCCTTTTCGGCCCCAGCGGCGCGGCCCAATCCCGCCACCTGTAAGGCGCTTCCAGCGACGGCCTGAAATTCCGTCCGGGGTCGGATGCCGCAAGGCTCTCGATCTCTTCCCGCTCGTCGAGGATACGGAGGAACAGCAGCCACGTCAGTTCAGGGATGTATTGCAGCGCGCCGGCGCAGTTCGAGCGGCGCAGGATTTTGCAGACGTTCCAGACCGTGTTGTTGAGCGACTGCTGCGTAGCGATACGTCTGACGGCGCTGGCGGATGCGTTGTGGGCGGCCATTTTCATAAGTCCCTAACTCTGAGAGGCATCTTCACCGAGCTTTCGGTGAGCTTTTCCCCGCCTGTTTTTTCGCCGGGCGTCTCGTAGTTGCACGAGACTTGATGGTGTCTACGAATTGCAAATATCTCTGAATGTGCTCGGATAGATTGAAAGGCTCGGCCTTGCGAGACTGGTGAACGAGGCGAAGAATTTTGCCCGCGTTGTGCTGGTCAACTGCCAGTTGTCCCGGGTATTTCTTGCTCGGAACGAGGATTCTGTCTGACTCGACTCTGCCGCCGCGCAACACGACGCTCTGGTCGCGCTCGCTCGCCAACTCCGCCGCCGGCACGACGATGTAGGAGAAGATTTGCGGGTAGGCGCAGGCCGTCCCGTTCTCCAAATGATCATCGAACCACTCCCACGCGATGATGACGACTACGTCTTTCTTGCCTTGAATCAAGGCGCTTAAGACCTCGAACCTCGCCGCCTGTTCGTCCGACTCCACATCCACCGCTTTCATCTCCACACGCACGCGCTGGTCCAGCACGGCGTCGCGGATGTAAAAGTCCGGGTACTCGTGCGCCACGGCGAACGTGAGCCGCAGGTCAACCCCAAAGGCGTCCTGAATCGCCTTGTCAATGTGTGTGCTCAGGGCATATTCGAGCATCGTACCAAGTCTGGTGCGATAGGATGAGAGCTGTCGCCTGTCGGTCGGCAGCGGCTCGACGGAGTTGTCGCGCTTGGCTAACTGCCGCGGTGAAAAGAGCGCGTTGATTTGGTTAACAGCCGCGGGCAGGTACAGCGAGACGAATTCGGCGATCTCATCTATCGCGGCCCTGCCTTTTACGATTTTCCGACCCAGCTTTAAAGCCGCACTCTCGCTGCTCATGAGCGCGGCACCTCCTCGTCGTCCGGCGGGTCATAATTCGAGAAGTAGGCCAGAACCTTCTCGGCATAGGTGTCAAGCAGTCGTAGTTGTTCCTGACAGGCCGCCTTAGCTTCGGTAATCAACGACATCCGTGCGTCCATCTCTGCCGCGAGCCGGCGTTGTTCTTCAATCTGCGCGGGAATTGTAACTACAAGGGAGAGAACATAGCGCATGTTGGCGCGCGGCATCCGCGCCCCGGTCTTCTCGCGCATCGCGGCCTCGACGGTCTGCGGCCTTCTCAGCAGCCACGCCAAAAACTCTCTTGAGACGCCGGGGCGCGGGAGTAGTGGGATAAGCTCCGTCGTGCAGCGCCCTTCAAAGTCCGGGAGCGCGACCTTGTTCAGGTACGGTCGGAGCTTGCCGTAAAGCACATGCTGCGCGTCAAAGCGGAAGGTTGTGCTTCGCCCTTCGTCTTCCGACGCGGCGACCCGATCTTTGATAATCTGCCCAGTGATGCTCTCGATATGTTCCAGACCCAAATATGGGAGTTCCCTTGCCAGAAGCGAATCCGGCTCGATACTGATTCTGTCTTCTGTGCAAAGCTCGCTGAGAGTCCGGCGAACCCGACCGAGTGTCTCTCGTTCGCCGGCAAAAGGCAGTTGTGTGGCAAGGCTCTTGTCGCGTTTGCTTACTGCGCCAGACATGAAAGGAAAATAGCACAGGCGAAAGCGGCTACCAAGACACCGCCTCCGGCAGTCCGACTTCAATTTTCATTTACGACTCCCGAACGTTCGCACCATCGTCGGCAATAGGGATTGTGAAAGTGAACGTCGAGCCATGGCCTACTTCAGACTGCACGCTGATTTTGCCGCCGTGGAGCTCGACGAGCTGGCGCGTGATGTAGAGGCCGAGGCCGGTGCCCTTCTCGCTGCTCGTGGCGCGCGAGCGTGCCTGCGTGTACTTGTCGAAGATGTCCTTAACGTCGTCGGGCGTCATGCCGACGCCCGTGTCCGTTACGCAGACGCGCACCATGTCGCCCGCGCGCTCGGCGTTGAGCGTGACGCGACCGCCCTTGGGCGTGAACTTCAAGGCGTTCGAGAGGAGGTTGACGAGAATGCGTCGAAGCTTCGCGCGGTCGGCCATAAGCTGCGGAAGGTCTTCGGGTATCGCCGCTTCGAGCGCGATCTCCTTCTCTCTGGCGAGCGGCTGCATCTGCTCGCGCAGCTCTTCGGTCAGCCCGCGCAGATCAATCGGGGCCGTCTCCAGCCGGAGCGTGCCCGATTCGAGCTTGGAGGCGTCGAGCAGGTCGTTGACAAGCTCGATGAGGTTCTGCGTGTTGCGCTCCATCATCTCGACCATGTTCTTCTGTTCGGGCGTGAGGTCGCCCAGACGGCCCGACGTGAAGAAGTTGATGACGCCGCTGATGACCGTCAGAGGCGAGCGCAGGTCGTGCGTTGTGAGCGCGAGGAACTCCTCCTTCATCACCGAAAGCTCGCGCAGCTTGGCGTTGGCCTCGCCTATCTCGCGGTTCGACTCTTCGAGCCGGCGGTTGAGCTGCTCTAGCTGCTCGCGCTTCTCCTCAAGCTCGCTCAAGACCTGCACGAGGTCGCGGTTCTGCCGCGCAAGCTCTTCGAGCGCGGAGTCGTCCTCGTCGGCGTTGAGAAAATCGCGCAGGTCGTCGCGCGCGCGCGCGGCCTCGGCCTCCTGCGGCGCGAGCCACTTGACGACCGTGACGCGCGTGCCCTCGCCGGGACGCGACTCTATGTCGAACTCGTCCATCAGTCGGCGCGTGCCGATGAGTCCGACGCCGAGTCCCGACGCGGAGCGGTACGTGCCGCGCACGATTGAGCGCAGGCGCGCTTCGTCAATGCCGGGGCCGTCGTCGCGCGCAGTGATCTGAATGCCCGTGAACGCGGGGCCGCGCCGCGCCACCGAAAGCGTGATCGCGCCCGCGCGCGCGTACTCGTAGATGTTGCGCGTAAGCTCCGACACGGCGGTCGTGATCTTGATCTGCGTCGTCGGGTCAAAACCCATCTCGCGCGCCAGACGCCTGACGCGCTCGCGTACCTTCACGATGTCGGCCTCGCGCCGCACGTATATGTCGCCGAGTCGGGTGGAGGTGATGCCTTGCATACTGAAAAACCGTAAATGGTAAATGGTAAATCGTAAATAGAAAATCCACTTTATCGCGTCGCCGCGCACCGCTCAAGTCCGAATCTGCTCAACCTCCATTCACGATTTACGATTTACGATTTACAGCTTTTACCTGTAGACGAGGACGGTGGCGTCGTCCGAGTTGCGGCGGAAGTCGCGCAGCAAAACGCCCGCGATGAGTTGCGGGCTTTTGCCGAGAAGGCCCGGATAGGCCGTGATGTCCCAAGTCGCGCTCAGGCCGTCGGACGCCATCACGAGCGTCGTGCCTTCCGTCCAGCGGTGCGGCCAGACGCGCACGTTCGAGAGTCGCGCGCCGAGCGTGCCGTTCGAGGGGATGGGGCGCGCAGGCTCGCTCGATCCTAGCACGCGCACCTCGACGTTGCCGACGCCCGCGTACTTGAACGACTCGCGCTCGCGGTCAACGACGACCGCGCCCATCACGGCCCCGCGCGTCGCGCGTAGAGCGTCGTGGACGGATAGGATGACTTCGTCGAGCGGCTCGCCCCGCCACTGCTCCAACGCATCGAGCGCGGCCCGCGAGGCTTCGCCCGCGCCACGCCCGTGCCCAAGCCCGTCAATCACTGCGAGCAGCGTCTCGCCGTGATGCTCCGCGATGTAGTACGCGTCGCCGTTCGTCTCTTCGCCCGGTCGCGGGCGGCTCCAAACGCCGATGCGTCGCGCGAGCAGCCGGTCGCGCTCGATCTCCGGCCCGCCCTGCGGCGTCTCGGCCCACTTGCGACCCATGATGGCCGTGCCGTGCGTGGTGCGGCGCGCGAGGGCGAGGCGGCGCGTCGTGCCTTTGACTATAGAGAAGGCGTCGAACTCGTCGAGCAGCCGACGCATCGCGCCGAAGCCCGTGCCGAGACTGCCGCCCGAAGAGACGCCGTCGCGCGTGGCGCGTTCAAGATCGTAGATGCCCGGCCCCTTATCGAAGTAGAAAAGCTCAAGGCCCGACGCCGCGCCGAGCGCGCTCGTCCAGTGCAGGCAGACGCCGTCGGTCGCATAGCGCGCGGCGTTCGTCCCCAAC
>DASQLL010000280.1:0-10800 GCA_035630035.1 Pyrinomonadaceae bacterium
GTCGAGCCGGAGAAGACTATGCGCCCCAGCACGGGATCGACGGCGACCTGTTTGCCGCGCGGTGCGTAGGCCCAGTGCGTCAGGTCTGCGGGGATGATCTGCTCGACGGGGATGGGCTTGGTGTGCAGCCCGTCGCGCCAGATGAGGAGACTCTTCCCGCGCCCGTAGTAGTCGGCGGTGCGCTCCTCGAAGGCGCGGCGGCTTATAGGAGCCGGGACGTTCAACGCATCGGCAAGGTGCGTCGGGTCAGGCTCGGCGACGGGTCGCGTGAAGAGCTGCGTGGTCGTTCCAAGCACGCTGAAAGTGTAGTGGTTGTCCTTGCGGTCGGTGCAGAGGGCCGGGGCCTTCGTGATGGAGTAAGCGCCGAGCCGCCAGATGAAGAGGCCGACGCCGGGGATGTTGTAACGTCCGCGCGTGCGCGGCGAGCCGGGGCGTCGCACGTCCGGCGTGTGCGCCGCACTGTCGAACGGGCCGCCGATGAGGTCGAGCGGCTCGGCCTCGCGCAAGTCGGCGGTGCGGCCTCTGTCCGTGTGCAGGTGGTTGAGGTGCTGCGCCCAAGCGAGCTGGCGGTAGAACTCGACGGCGCGCGCGGGCCAGCCCGCAACGTCGGCGGCGAGCAGCTCAAGCAGCGAGACGGTGCCCTTGCGCCGCCGGTTGCGTAGGGTGTTTGCGACCTCGCGGCGCGGAACGAGAATCTTGTTACGCAGCAGTCCCTGCGCCGTCGTCACATCTCCGGCCTCGCCCGCCTCCTCGACGGGCCTGAAGCCTATGAGGTCGGCGATGTACGGGACGACCCAATCGTCGCACGTCTCGATGAACCAGTTCTCGTAGAGCTGTCCGATGTCGTCTTCGACGACGCCCGTCTGCTCGGCGATGACCTGCAAGAGCGCGCGCAGGGTCTCGCCCTGTTCGGCGTCGCGCTGCCGATAGACGGCGGGCAGCAGCTGATACAGCCTGTCAAGGTCTCGCTTCATACCTTCAGTTCCTTGAGGATGAGAGTCTCCGGCACGGACGCGCTCAGCAGCGCGAGCTGCGCGGGCTTGATGTTCGGCCCCTCCGCGTAATAGTCCGGCTGCGCGAGCCGCACGGGGATGCGCTGCCTCGGCTTGGTTCTTGCTCCTATCAGTTCGAGGCTGGCGGATGAGATGTCTTCGTCGAGCGCGTCGAACGTGTCAACGTCCACGTAGACGACGCCGGGCACAGACTGGATAGCGCCGATCACTTCGCTCAGATATGCGTCCTGCCCCAACTCGCGGCGGTCGAAGCTGAAGCGGTCGAGCAGCGCAGTGCGAATCTTCGGCTCGACCGACTCCCAAAGGTAGTCTGGGTCGAGCCGGACGCCCGCGCTGATGACAAGCAGACGGAGCGCGCGCACCTCTATCGCAAGCGGCTGGAAGGGGTCGCCGAATTTCAGCAGCGCCAGTCGCAGGTTTGTGAAGAGATCGGACTCGGGCGCGATTGGAATGTCGTCGGCCCCTGCAACGGTCAGATGCACTACCGTGCCCTGCCCGTCGGTGAGCCGCGCCGCGCTCGCCTTGCCGACGCCCGCGAAGGTGCGCGCGAAGTCTTCGTAGTCTCTGACCGAGACGAGACGGTCGAGCGACATCACGGCGAGGGGCGCGTTGCGCCGCGCGTCGTCGCGGTCTTCGCGGTCGGCTCCGCCCGTGGCCGCGAGCGGGTTCGTCACCTTGCTGACGTAAAGCGGCTTGGGCGAGAGCAGCGTTATCTGCCCGGCGTTGACGTTGCCGGGCTTGCCTATGCCTGTGCGGTAGACGGCCTTGACGTTCTCGACGCCGGTCGGCAGACGCGCGCCGCGCTCGCCGTTGCCGAAGACGACGGTCGTCTTCGCCTCGTCGTCGGTTCGCGTGACGTACTTGTGGTCTTTCGGTGCAAGCCCCGCGAGGCTGTCGGTCTCGCGCCAGCGAACGTCGCCCACGCGCACGTCGAGCGTGCTTTCGACGCCGGAGGGCGTCACAGCCGAGACAAACGTGAGCGGCCACTGGCGCAGCGTGAACGACTGCAACGGTCGGCCTGCGTCGCCGCTACCCAGCACTTCCTCGCGCGTCTCGCCGTGCGTTGCGTGGACGACGTTGCCGTAGATTGTGACGGTGTCGCGCTTGTAGCAGTAGGCCAGTTTCTCCGCTAGCACGATGGTCGTGTGCATGCGGTCGCCCGCGAGCGTCGGGTCGTAGCCGATCTCGACGCCGCCAAGCATGACAAGCTCGGTCGCGGGGATGGCGGGGACTGGGATGGGCGGCTCTTCGGGCAGCGTGCTCGTGCCCGATGTGGAGAATCCCTCTGCCGGCACGGGCTGTTCGCGGCGTGCAAAGTCGTCCTCCACCACCACCGCGCGCGCGGCTGCGGGAGGAGGCTCAGGCTGGAATCCTACGTCAACGCGCTCGCCCGTGATGATGAGCCAGCGGCCCGGCTCCATCCCGTCGTAGACGCCGTCGAGCACGATGCGCTCGTTGCAGATGTCTTCCGTGACCGGCTCCTCGGCCACTTCGAGAAGCTCGCTCTGCGCGAAGACGAGCGTGCCGCGAACCGCCGGGAACGGAGGCGAAGGGTCTGGGATCTGCGTCGCGCCGCCTCCGGTTCCGCCCGCGCCGCGCGGACGCCACCACTCGGCGTCGAGCGTTATGAGCGTCGTGTCGCCGCTTATGCCGTAGGCCGTGCGCGCACGCACGTTGGCGTCGAGGCTGGTGAAGATGGTGGGCGCGGTTCTGTCCGACCTGAGGACTGCGACGTAACTGCGATGGCTGGGGCCTGCGTCGGGCTGAATTTTGTCGTAGGCGTTGTCGAGGAACAGAAAGTTGTTCTGCTCGTCATTGGCGGGCGTCCACTCAATGTAGTTCGTCGTCGTCGTCCTCGTCAGATTGTTGTTCGCTGAAGAGTCTGTGGTCACGACGCTCGTCTGCGGAATGGCGGTGCTGCCGAAGAGCTTCGCCTTCGTGCGTAGCGCATAGACCTCGACGGGCGTCGCCTGCGTCACGGGCGCATTGCCGAGCGCGCGGTAGATGTTCTCTTTGAGCGAGGGCTGGAACGCGGTCATCAGGCGCGAGGCCGTGTCGGAGGTCGCGTAGAAGCTCTTCTCGATGCTGCGGGGCAGGTCGGCGCTGTTGGCCGGGTGCTTCGAGACGGGCTTGAGCAGTTGCTCCGAGAGCGCGCTCACAAGCTCGATTGTCGGGACGGCCTTTTCCTCATCGGGGTTGCCATTTCCATTGCCATCGCCGCTGCCATTACCATTACTGTCGTCGTCCTCGCCGCCCAGCGAAGTCGGTAGCTCAAACACTCCCGGCTCGTCGAACAACTCGCCGAGGTCAATCGTCTCGTCGGGCGCGCTGGCCGTCAGGCTGCCGGTCACGTCCTCCAACTCTTCGATGATGCCGTCCAGCCACGTGCGAAGGTTCGCAGACCTCTGGACGGCGGGTTGCGCTACGAGCTTGTGCAGCTCCGGCAGAACCTCTTCTTCGAGCAGGCGGAGGATTTCGCCGGCCTTCTTGTCCTTGAGGGCGTCCTTCAGAGCCTTCAAAAGTTCGTCGGTGGCAATCGCGGTCTTGAGCGCCGGGTTGATGTTCGTGCCCAGTTGGGCGAGCGCATTGTCCACGGTCACGTTCAGTTGCTCAAGCGCGCTCTCGGCGCTCGATTGGAAGACCGGAGCGCCCGCGCCACCGCTCACCCACTCGCTCACCTTGACGAGCGTTCGGTCGGACGCCGTGTCGGCGTTGACCTCAAGCACGCGGTACATAGTCCGCGCGACGCCGACGACGACTAAGAGCGCGTCGTTGACGCTCAGGTTCGTCGCCGTGCCCTTGAGATAGAGGTAGGGCTGAAGCTCGGTTTGCTGCAACTGCTGAAGGAGTCTCTGCGGGCGCGACATGCGTGGCCGGAGCGTGTTCCAGACGGCGCGCGCGGGCAGCGGCTCGGAGGTCTCGAAAGATTGCAGAAGCTCGCCCGGCCCCGGCACGCTCTGCGCTCGCGTGCCCGCGGGGATTTCCTGCTCCGTGCCCTGTTCGAGCGTGAAGGCAAGATGGACGCTTGAGGCGACGCCGTTGCGAAGCTCGTACCCGATGAGCCGCGCAAGCTCCATCACCGAGCGGCGCTCGGTGGCGGTTCGTAGATAACCCTCATTGGCGATGCGCTCCTGATAGAACGTTAGCACGTCGGCGACGGTCGCCCACGCGTCGAGCATTGCGACGGATGCGTCGTCTCCGGCGCGCGTCGTCAGCCGTCCAAGCGGGCGCGGGCTGTCTTTGCATCCTTCCGCGCCGGGGTCGAGGCAGTGTGCGGACAAGCGCGCCTTCATCGTTTCGAGGAAAGAGGCGTGCGTCCCCGCGCGGTATGAGAGCGCGTCGAGGCCGGGGCGGTTCGCGACCGTCGCGGGGGTCAGCTCTTCGATACCTTCACAGCAGCCGCACGAGCAGTAGCCGCCGACGCAAGTGTTGCTCATCGTCCACCTCGCACATTCAGTACAAGCCGACCGTGCTCAGGAAAATTCGGGTCGTTGTCGAGCCGCGCCACTTCGAGCGCGCTGAGCGGCAGCACGCCGTTTTCGATCTCGTCGTTCTCCGCCTCGAACAGGCGTTGCAGCTTGCCGAGCGTCCGGCCATGCACACGTCCGAGATGCACGCTCTCGACGCCGGGGACGGCGAGCGCCGCCGACACGAGCCGACTCAGGTAAACGCCCTCGCCGAAGGTCATGTTGTCGGGATGGAAAAAGCCTCGACGCCCGCCCGCCAGCACGCGGTTGCTCAGCAAGTCCATGAGCGCGCTCTTCACGTGCGCGCGAAGGTAGTGCGGTTTGACGCAGACCGTCATCGAGACATCGAGCGAAACGTAGCCCGCGGGCAGGACGGCGAGGTCGTGTCCGACGCGTCGGTACTGCTCAAGCCCCCAGCCCACTTCTCTGAGGAGCGAGTCGGGCGGCGAGGCCGCGCCCAACGGGTCAACGGCGACGCGCACGCCGTACCAGCTTCCGCTCCAGCGCAAGTCGCCCGCGGCGCGCTGCACGCTCTCGATGTGATCGCGCTCGGTGAGACGCGCGTAGTCGTCCGACGTGATGGCGCGCTGCAACTCCTTTCGGAACGCGCCGGGCGCGAACATCTTTGCCTCGTCCAACGGCTCAGGCTCGACGCCCCCGGCGGTGGGCAGAGGGTTTCGCACCTTGAGCGTGATGCCGCTCAGCGTCGTCTTGCGGAAGACGATGCGCGAGATGGCTTCGGCTCCGATGTTGCCCGCGCGCCCGTTGCCGACGCGATAAGAGACCGCGAGGGCCGAGCCGGGCGTAGGCGCGCGCCCCAACTCGCCTTCGCCGAAGCGCAGGATGGCGAACCTCTCGTTGTCAATCTCCGCGACGAAGTGGCGGTCGGCGGCGCTGCTCGCGATAAGGTTGCGCTGCGGCGTCCAGAGCTTCGAGCGGCGTGCGGGTGGAGACGCGGGCTGCGCCGACACGCCCTGCCGTTCGCTCGCTCGCGCCCTCCACGCGAGAACGAACGGCATGGCCTCGCGCGGCGACTGCCGATAGGCAGCGCTTGCCGGCCCGAGCGTGTGGCGGCTCGACAGGGCTTCGATGAAGGCCGTGCCGAACATTTCTTCAATCTCAAGCATCCCCCGCTGCCCAAGCAAGTAACCGGCGAGGCCGCGCCCGCGCAGGACTTCCAGACGCCGCGCCTTCTTCGAGAGAAGCCGGTCGGCCTGCTCAAGAAGTTTGCCGACGGCTTCGGCCTGTTCGGCTGCGCTCTGCGGAGGCCGACGCTTGCCGCGCGGAGCGTCAAGCCCCGCACGCGCGAGCGCCCTCTCGCCGAAGATGGTGCGTAGCTCGTCGTGCTCAGCCGCGCCCAACACCGCGCCGCCGCGCGCCGTCTTCCAAATCTGTTCGACGCGCGCGACGACGCGCGACATGACGCCGCCGAGCGCACGCGCCTGCTGGCGCGCGACCGTCCGCGCGCGCGGATACTCGACGCCGTGTGTCAGCACCGCGTACTTCAGCTTCGGACGGAAGCGGACGGAGTTCAGCGTCATCTCGCGCGGGTCGTTCGGCCCGTAGCATCCTGCATCCTCCTCGTCGGCCTCCGGCACGTCGTGCAGCTCGGGGCCGATGGTGCGCCCGTGGTCGCAGAGGATGATGTTGCCGCGCGCGACGCTCACGTTTTCGAGGTACTCGCAGTCGGGCGCGCGACCGAGGCTTGAGATGCAGAGAGGGAAGGGGAGCGCGTCTTCGACGGCCCACTCGATGTTGACGACGAGCGCGTCGTAGAGCGCGTCAACGGTCGGCTCGACGCGCGTCAGGCGGACTGCATGGCGGTGCGACATGTCGGCGTCGGCGCGCGCGCCCGTCTTCGGCCCAAGAACCTCCTCGAAGATGAGAACGTCGCCTACCCGCAAGCGCAACACGCGCTCGTCGTCCTGCTGCGAGGTTGCCGGCTGGGCCTTCCCGTAGTCGGGCGGGTTGCGTCGCCCCTTGCTGACATCGCGCTGCTCCGGCTTGGCCTCGTACTGCTCCTGCTTGTTGTACTGCTCCTGCCTTTTGTCGTACTGCTCTTGCTTGTCGTCGTCGTACTGCTGCTGGTCACCCCCCGGAGGATGCGCGAGCCAGCCGTCAACGAGCGTGGCCGAGGTCGCGCCGCGTTGTAGGCAACACTCGCGCTCGCCCCACGTGTAGAAGTGAATCTCGTTGTGCGCTTCGTAGAGACGAACGACCGGCTGCGAAGATGGGAGCAGCGGCTCGAAGACTTTGTAGAGATCGGTGGCGACGCCGCGCAGGTCGTCCTCCTTCAGCACGATCTGGCCGGGCGGGAGCGCGGCGTCGGCGGCGGTTATGAAGAAGTAGTCGCGCGGGTCTTCGAGCGCGAGTCCTTCGGGCGAGACGCCCGAAACGTTGACGTGAACCCACGCGCGCGCGTTGCAGCCTTCGTGCAGGTGATAGTCAACGAGCGCGCAGTGGCGTCGAACGGAGATGCGCTGTCGAGCCGTGTCGAGATACGCTTCGGTGGCGACGGCGTCCTGATAGTAGCTGAGGTAGTCGCCGACGTATGCGAAAAGCTCGACGAGCGCGATGCCGATGTCGGGGACGTGCCGCTCCTTCCAGTCGGGCATGACGAGCGAGAGGCGGTCGAGTATCAACTGGCGGAAGCTCGCGTAGTCCTTCGCCAGATAATCTATCTCCGGCTCGTCGAGCAGTTCGGGCGGGCACGATTCGGCTGGCAGGCAATCGAGGTCGCTTCGGCAGTTGGCCGTGAAGGTGAAATCTATCTCGGCGTAGAGCGGGTCGAGGCCGTCGAGCGGCTCGTCGCCCGGACGCCCGCGCAAGGCGCCCACGAGGCGCAGCGTGTAGGTTGACCAGTCGCCGACCTTGTCCATCCAGACGCGCAGGCAATCGTCCTCGTCGAGTCCTTCGAGCGCGCACACGCCGATTGCCACGACGCCGATGTCGCGTATGCGGACGCCGCCGTCAACGCGGACGTTCAGCTCCGTGATGCCTGCGGGCGCTTTGCCGAGGAAGAAGACGCGAAAGAGCTTGGGGTCTTCGGCGTCCTGCTCGATGTAGTCAATGCCGTTCAACCCGCTCTCGCGGATGCGGCGTCGGCGGGGGTCGCGGTCACGGCAAGTCTCGGAAGCTTTCATCGCTTTACACGGTTCGTGTGAACTGCGCCGTCTGGCGCTGGTTTGTACGCAGCACTGCGTACTGGATGGTGATGTGAAGCTCGGCCTCGATGCTCTCGGCCTTGACCTCGATCACCTCGATGATGTCGCCGAGCCACTGCTGTAGGTTGGCCTGCACGGTGAACTGGCAGGCCGCCGCAAGCTCGCGGCTGTTCGGTGCGAAGATGAGCTGGCGCAGGCCGCTGCCGAAGTCGTGTCGGTTGACGCGCTCGCCCGGACTGGTGAAGAGCAGTTGCTCGATCATGTCGCGGATGTGCGCGTCGTCGCCCGTCGAGGCGGTGCGCCCTGTCTCGTCAATGTGGAGCGGGAAGTCTATGTTCATCTTCGTCTCACGCCTCCGTTCAACGCTTCGCACGTTGCTCGCATCAAGTCGCCTTCACGCGCGTCTGCGTCATGGCGACGGTGAGCGGCGTCCCCGTGGGCGCGCAGGTCGCCTGACTATCGAAGAGCAGCACGGCCTGCCCGTTCGACTTGACGCGCAGCGCGGCGGTCGTGAACTTCGCCGTGACGCACGGCCCGTTGCCCGCGTTGGGCGGCGGCATCGTGCAGCCCGCGACAGTCCACGGCGCGGGCTGCGTCACAATCGGTTGGCCGTTTACCTTCACGCGAGGGTTCGGAACGTTGGGCGTCGCGCGCCCCGGCGGGTGCGCGCACTGAACGGTCGCGCCGACGTGAAGCAGGAATCCGGGCATCGTTGTTATCCTCCGCGTCTGAAAAAAACTGTCGCGCCGAGTCCGCCGGCGGGGCGGGGCGTCGCGCGCGTTACTGGATGACGAGGGCCACGCCGTTGATCGAGACGGTGTTCTTGGTCATAAGGATGACCGCCCCCTGTCCGTTCGAGATGGTTATGCCTTGATCGTTTATGAGTATCGCGGCCCCGGTCGAAGACTTGAGGATGATGCCGCCGTCGGGGCCGGGCTTGTCGCTGAGTTGGAGCATGGTGAGCGCCGCCGTCTGTATGAGAACGTGCGGGATGGTCGAGGGCGTCGCGACGGCGAGAGGCGGCGTCTCGCCCAAGCCCCAGTAGCAGCCGCTCCAGATAGGCTTCTCCGGGTTGCCGCCCTCGAACTCGACCCAGACGTTCGCGCCAACAGGCGGGATTGCGTAGAAGCCCGTGTTGATACCCGCGTAGGGGACGCACGGCTCGGCCCAGTTGAAGGCGAACTCGCCGAAGACGGCGGGCACGCTCACCTGTATGCGCCCAAGCTTGTTGGGGTCTTCGTTGAGGGTAACCTTACCCCGGTACTTGCCGAAATATAAGCTCATACTCGCACCACCGGAGTCGTCGAACCCGTCCCCTCGCGTGCGAGGTTGAAGTTCTGTTTGTACTCCCCTTTGCGTATGGAATGGGTGACACTGTGAACGTAGTAAAAGCCGTCGTAGCTCAGGCCCGCGCCGCGCAAGCCTACGAGCGCGCGCGCTTCGAGTATGGCGCCGTACTGCAAGGCGTCGAGCGTGCCCGACGCGGTGACGACGCGGTCGGTTGATTCGTCGAGCTGCGCCTGCGCGCGCGCGAACGCCTGCTCGATGCTCACGCCCTGCATCGAGCGCGCGTGCGGGTTCTTACCCTTCCTCTCCTCCTGCGTGGGCGAAACGTTCATGTTGCTCACGCGCACGTTCGGCTGGTTGAAGAGTAGCGCGGGCATGAGCGCGAGCGGAACGCGCGTGCTGAACGGGAGGGTGAAGACAGGGACTGGCAGATTAGTCTTCGCATCCTGTATGAGACCTCTGACCATCGTCGGCGCGAGCGCGTCGTAGCTGAAGCTGATGGACTCGACGTTTGTGCCCGGCCCCATGTTGACCGAGAGCGCCTTCTGCGGAAAAGAGAGCGGGCCGAAAGGCGGCGGAAGGCCCGTGCGAGCGGGCGGCCCCCAGTATGCGACGTTAGTGTTCGGCACGGGGCCGGGCTTGACGAAGAAGATGTAGCCGTGCCGCTCGGCGAGCTGCGTGATGTACTGCAAGTCGGTCTCGGTCTGCACGCGTATCTCCTGCGTCGGCGCGGGCTGATCCGGGACGGGGGGCGGGATGATAAGAGCGCCCATCTGAAACTGCGCCATGTAGGGCGCAAGGATTATGGGGAGCCTCGCAAGCTCGTTCATCGCGGGGTAGGGAACGACTCTTTCCTGCAAGTCCATCATCACGCTCACGTCCTCGCCCGTGACGGTGAGCGTGGACGCGCCGGGCTGATCGCTCGGCGAGAGCTGCACCTGCGTGATGACGCCGTCCATCAGAACCTGCGGCACAACGTCGAACGTCACCATGATGACGACGCGGTTGAAGGCTCTGAGAAGGATCGGGTTGAGCAGCAGCGGGTAGTCCACCAGATCGAGCGGCCCGGAGCGGCCCACCTGAAAGGTGAGCTGGAAGCCGGAGCGCCCGCGGTCGCTGGTCGTGACCTCGACGCCCGTGAGCGCCTCGGTCAGCTCATACGGGGCGGGGACGGCGATGGTCGGGCCGATCAGCAGTGTCAGGCGAACGCCGAGTAACATGAAGACTCCTTCAGGCGGTCGGGTTTGGAATACGCAGACGGTTGCCCACCTCTTCGGGCGCGGTGAGCGCGAACGGGTTCATCGCGTCGTTGGCATCGGCGACGCGCCAGAAATGCTCGCCCCTGCCGAGCGTGCGCGCGGTCACAAGATCGAGCCTGTCGCCCTCAGTCACCAGCGCCTCGGCGATGATCTGCATGCCCGCGGACGAAGGCAGAAAGCGGCGACGCTTGTAGCTAAGCGTGCGCCCGTCGGGCGCGGTGTAGAACGCGGTCTCTATAAGGTAGTAGCGGCTCGCGAAGTCGAACATCGTTCCTCCTTTAGAACAGGCTGACGTTGCCCCCGGCGACCGCGCCGAGGTTGCTGATGCTGCCGAGCTGCGCCATCGTCTCCTTGATGATCTGGTGCGTCAGGAACAGGTAGTAGCCGGGGTTGGTTATCGAAAGATCGTTGTAACTCAGCACGCGCAGTCCGAGCGAGACCTTCGCGCGTATCGGGTTGAGGTTAACGTCGTGCGCCTCCTCTGTGATGGTGAACTCCGTGAGGCGCACGGGCAGGACGCGCTGCAAGCCCCACACGAAGAGCGTGAACGGCCCGATGGGCGGGAGTATCTCGATTGTGCCCGCGGCGAGCAGCACGGTGTTTGCGATGA
>DASQLL010000281.1:0-10657 GCA_035630035.1 Pyrinomonadaceae bacterium
CGGTTACTGATTGTTGCCGACGTTCGCGGATTCGTTGAGCGTCAGCTTGAAAGCCGTGCCCTTCTCAAGTCGGAGGTTGCCGCCCGTGAGCGAGAGCGTCGAGCCGCCTTCGGCTGAGACGCCCGCGGACTGCGTTATCTGAATCTGGCCGAGCGTCTGGCCCGCGCCGCGCACCGTGCCGCCGACCGTGTCGGTCGTCGAGCCTACAACGTCGCCAGCCGCGCCCGCGACGCCGCCCACGGTGCTGCCGACCGCGCCCGTCACGCCGCCGAGCAGACCGCCGCTCGACGAAGACGAAGTCGAGCGTGCCGACGTGCTGCTGCGACCGCTCGCGTCCGCGCTCGCCCCGTCGTCGCCGACGCGCGCGCGACCCGCGACCTGCGTGATCGAATCAATCGTGGCTGAGATCGGCGTCGAGAGCGAGCCGCTCTCCAGTTGGTCGAAGATGATTGTGACGGACGACGCCGCGCTGCTCTTCCCGCGCTTCGTCACTTCCGCAACGTGGCCGACGAGGCGCGAGCCGCGCTTGGCAATCGTCTCGCCGTTCGACTTGATGGCCTCGGTCGTCTTCAAGATTACCTTGTCGCCGACGCGCGCCTTACTCACGTCGAGTGTGTTCTGAAGCTCCGCCGTCAGGCTCGTGCCTGAGGCTATGTCCAACTGCTTACCCTGCTTGCTTACTGATGTCGAGTGGTCTGCACCCGCGCGAGTGTTGCTTTGTGTCTGGGCAAAAGAAAGGCCGGCGGCGGCGGCAAGGGCCAGCACGGAGGCCAGAAAGTTTCGACGCATAAAACCCTCCTTCGGATTCGATGTGCCCTCGTCGGGTGGGCGCTTCTGAGTTGTTTTCAAGCCCGCCCGACGAGCCGGGCCGCCTCCACGCATTCCGCGTGCAATGACGAGTCCGCAACGACGAGCGGGCGCAAATGAGATGCGTGAGAAGGTAAGATGAGTTAGCCCTTGCAGGATTGCGATTCGATTACATTACACTTGCGGAAAACGGCGGCGAAGAAAAAAAGGCCGCGGACGAGCGCCGGTCAAACGCGGAGTGGAAAACTTCCGACTCCGAGTTTCACCCGTGCTCGTCCGCGGCACTTTGAAGATTGAAAACGGCCTACTTGCAGTCCGCGTGATGACAGGTGCAGCCAATCTCCATCATATGAACTTTGGTCGCGTCCTCGCACTCCTCGCTGCAATACTTACTGTCCTTCGCCGCGGGGCAACCGCAAGTCTCGCGCGCGCACTTTTTCTGCGTTGTTTCTTCAGCCATCTCGAACCCACCTCCTCTTCTGGCTCGTTCTGCTGTCGGGGGAATTTGCTTGGGCTAAGTTTCGACCCGCGACGCCGCCGAAGTCAAGAGGATTGCGGAATGCGGATTTCGGATTGCGGACTTCCGCGACGGGGAGAAGCGGGGACGGGGAGACGGGGAGAAAGAAGCTGCGCTGTCAAACGTCTCCCCATCTCCCCGTCTCCCCATCTCCCCGTCTGCTCGTCTCCCCGTCCGCTTCTTAATCCGCAATCCGAAATCCGCATTCCGCAATTCCTTCACGGGGCCGGCTGGACGACGATGCGAACGCGCTCTTTGCCCACCTGTATTTCGAGCGGGTTGCCGAGCTGTATGGGGATGGTCTTGCCGTTGACGTTGATTTCGAGCGGCGGGACTGTGGCCGCGCCCGTCGCGGTAGTCGTCGCGCCCGTCGTGCCTGTTGCCGCGCCAGTCGTTGTCGCTTCGGCTGCCGCCTTGTCGCCAGTCTCGGCGGGCGGCGGCGCGGTCTGCTGGCGCGGCTTCGCAACGTCGCCCGTGCGCGTCAGAAGCGTCGTCGCAACGACGCGCCACGTCGTTGGCGTGCATGTAAGGCGAAGGCCCGGCGTGTCCACTTCGACCTGCTCGGCGGGCGCGAGAGCTTCGAGCTTCCAAAGCCCCTCGCCGCAGCGCACGCCGTCCGCGCCGTAGAAGGTCGCCCATCCCGCGACGTAGTTGTAGAAGACCGGGCTTCGATTCTCGACGACGAGCCGCGTGTTGCGAACCGGCGCGTCGGGCGTGCCCGCGAGAGCCTGCGTCCGCAGACGACCGTTGAGAACCTCGTTCCCCTCCACGTCGAAGGCGACGGCCACCTGCGCGAGCGGCACGCGCGGCTCGCTCGGTCGCGCGTCCGCGGTCGTCGCCGCCGTCTGCTGCTGCGCCGCGCCCGCGTCCTGCGCGCGTGCCTTAGCGGTATTGATCGTAGGAAGTATTACAAGTCCCAACGCTAGGGTGATGATGCGAACTTTCACTTTCCACTCCTTATTTTGCGGGCGATGATTCGTTCAACGCTTAGCCTTGAACGTAGTGCCAAAATTCGCGCTCGGCCCTTTGATCGAATACGTCTTCTTGTCTGCCGGATTGTGGAATTCGATATAGCTACCGGCGATAAGCTTATCCGGGAAGACTACAAGGCTCATCTTCTCCGGCAGCTTCGCCGACAGGGTGATGAATCCTTCAACATCAGGATAACTGTGGAGGGCGTCACCGAGTTTTTGCGTCGGCGCTGGAAACCCCAGCGGTTGGTTCACAGACGTAAACGGTGTGCGCGAGCCATAACCGCGCCAATCGCCGGTGAGTTCCTGTGCGTTAGTGTCAAACAGCCCCTGCTGCGCGACGATGGTCAAGTCAGCAACATAACTTAGATTTACACGCACATTGAGAATCGTCCAAGCTGTCCTCGGGTGTGGAATAATGCCGCCGGGCGTCGCCGGCGAACCCAACAGCGCCTGTACTTCAAACAGCGCGACCATGTGATCCTCGGCTAGATAAAGTACAGGGAAAGACGCGCGCGTCGGCATACCATCATTAAAGCGTCCCGGTATCGTCGCAGTGTGGCCTGTGCTGAGAGGTGTGGGTGGAGCGCCGAGCGTACCGCTTAAGAAATGCGACTGAATTGCTCGATACCAGAATGGATTTAGAGGTCGCCGACCTGCCGCCGTTGTTAGTGCGAGTTTCGATCTAATGGCCGCAAATGACGGCAGCGGGTCTATCATGTCATCATTCCATGCTCGATGGCCTTTATCAGGTTATAGACCTGTAATCTGTCTTCCTCACCGCCGTTTACCAACTCGATTGGTTGCCGCCCGCCCAATTGATCGTTAGGTGTTAATAACCAGTTCGGGGCATCAAGAACGACCTCTTCAATCTCCTTCTTCAGTTCTTCTGTAGTTGGTAGATTAAATACCTGTTGAGCCATAAACACCTCCCTGTGCATCCTGCAAACTAGTGGACTCATCATTTACTCGAACCAGTCGCACATTATATTTAATTTACCTTACAATCAAGTGCCTCACGCGCAAATTAACGGCTATTCATAAAGCACGGGCATGAAGGCCGCGCCGCGAGGCAGAATGTAGCCGTCCGCGTTTGTCTCGACGCGTGCGAGCGCGTCCTCGATTGTGCGCGCCGGAGTCATACGCATACGCCGCACGTCGTCGTCCGGCAGCGCGGAGACGAGTTGAACGCGGAAGCGCTCGGCCTTCGAGAGAAGCGCCCAAGCGGTCTGCCCGCTGACCTCGTACTTGGCGCGCAAGTTAGTCTCAAGCTCGCGCGAGTCAGCCGCGTCGAACCACTTGAGGAAGTCCGCGCGGCCAAGCCCGTCCGCGCACTCCGCGACGAGTATGATGTCGCCGCCCTCTTCGCACGCGTGCGAGGCCATCTCAAGAGCCTTGTGCGCCTGAATCAGATTGATGTCGTGCGGCGCACCGCCCGCGCCGGCGACGACCACGCGCCGCTTCTCTTTAATCTTGATCGCGTGCGAGTCGGCGTACTCGGCGCACGCGAGCCTGTGCGCCAAACGCCAGTCGCCCGCGTAGAGACGCACGACGCGGCCTCTCTCGTCAACGACCGTGTTGATGAGAAACGAAGGCGCGACTTCGGCGGCGACGCGCTCGCACTCTTCATGCACGGCGTTGCCGTCCAGACGCCCCGTGCCGACGCCCGCGCGACGACCGCCTTTTTCAAAATCGAGAGCCAGAAGGTGCGTCGCCTCAATCGTCCGGTTTGAGGCGAGTCCGGGGCAGATGCTTTTACGCCCGCCCGTGAAGCCCGCGAAGTAGTGGAAGCCGACCGCGCCCGTCAGTATCACGTGCGAGTGGTCGAAGAGCGCGCGGTTGAGTTCGACGGGCGTGCCCCGCTCCGTCTCGCCCAAGCTCACGAGCTTCGCGTCGTCCGCAGGGTCGTGGTCGAGCGTGCGGACGCGCTGCACGATGAACGGCGTCAGAAGCTCCGCCTTCTCCTCGCGCGTCGTGCGGCGGTGGATGCCCGTCGCGAAAATTATTCGCAGGTCGTGGGGCGCGACGCCCAACTGAATCAGGCGGCGGACGAGCAGATGCACGACCTGCGCGCTCCCCGTCGCGCGCGTCGCGTCCGAGACGACGATGAGGATGCTCTCGCCGGGGCTGATGATATCTTCGAGCGGCTGCGAGTCAACCGGGTCGTCAATCGCCGCGCCGATCTCGGCGTCCGTCAGCGGCGGCTTGTTCGCCACAGCGGATTCGAGCACATTGAAACGTTCATCCTCGAACTCGAATGGCACAAAGGCGCGACCGTAACCTAATTCAGTTCGAGGCATGATGTGTAAGTATCAGCAGGAAGGGTGAAAATTTCTGGCGAGTTTTATCGCGTAATAAACAGATTGGCTTTCCAAGCTTCGATGCATGTTTGTGTCATGTGGCAGCCGGTTCTAACTCCCTAGTCTTCCCAGCGCGAAGGATATATGCATGTTTAATTTCCAGCCCAAAGAAATTCGTGTTCCATAGCTCAAGTGGGTCATCATCAACTTGAACAGTCTCAAGAATCTTTTTCAGATTTGGATCATCATGATTGAGGGTGACGATCCTCGATAATGTGAGAAACTCCTTTTCCCCGACTATTGAAGCGGCCTTCTCCACGAACTCACCGAGAGCCTTTAGCTTGCCGTCCTCAAGCCAAGGTGCTGATATTACCAAATCCCATTTGTCTTGTGCTTCTTCACGCAAGAAAAGGCCAAATAATACAAACTCGCCTCTTTCGGCGCTAACAACTTCCATCAGGCGGCGGAGCTTATCTATCTGAATCATAGTGCACCTAATATAGCCATTGTTGATTTAATCATGTCAGCAGCGTCTTGGGAAGAGGCGCTACCGATTGGACGATACCTAACATTAGAATCCCAAGTAGCAACAATAGACCATTCAGCAAAGTGCCGGGTCTTGATCTTACCCTCAGTTCCTGACAGGTGTAGAAGAATATCCAAGTCATGTGTACGAAAGCTCTGGTATCCTTCAAATTCCTTTCTCGTTGACGGATATCCCGGCCATTTGAGTGTACGACAAATACGTGCTTTGAGGGCGGTCTCGATTGCATATCCACAAAGATAGATTGCCCCGTCATACCGTTTAGCATTTAGTAAGACTTCAGCATCTTTTAGCCGGCCTCTGGCAATTTTTCTGAGTTCAAGTATGGAGACCATGCTTGTTTGAGCTTCCTAACTGTTTTCAGACGCCGAAGCGCACAAGCTCGCGCTCGATGACGTTGAGCGAGGCGAAGTCGGTCTTGCCGGAGGCGCGCGTCTCGGCGAGCCAGCGGCGGAGTATTCGCGCCTCGTCGAGCGTCGAGATGCGGCACGCGCCCGTCAGCGCGAGCGTGACGAGCGCGTCCGGTGCGCCGTGCGTCACGAGCGCCGCTTGCAGCGCGGCCTGCTCGCGCAAATCGAGGACGATGAGAAGACTGATTTCCATAAGTTCAGAGGTTAGAGGTTAGAGGTTAGAGGTTAGAGGTTAGTTAAAAGCGGTCTCCTACTAACCTCTAACCTCTAGCCTCTAACCTCTCATTCTTTCGACGAGCGGAAGCATGCCGTGCCGGAGGTGCAGAAGTGGAACGCTTCGTCCTCGAAGTCTTCCGTCTCCATCTGGATTGTAAGGTGGTCAACGCCGAACTGCTCGTTCAGCTTCGCGCGCAGCGCGCGCAGAAGGTCGGGCTGCGAGACGGCGTGCGCGTGTATGACGTGCGCGCTCAGCGCCTCGCGCCCCGAAGTGATAGTCCAGACGTGCAGGTCGTGCACGTCCTCGACGCCGCCCGTCTCGCGTATCGCGCCCTCGACCGCCGCGAGGTTGATGTGCGCGGGCGTGCCTTCGAGCAGAACGTTGGTCGCCTCGCGTATGAGTTTCCAGGAACTCCAAACGATGAGCAGCGCGATGAGCGCGCTGAACAGCGGGTCGGCCCTCTGCCATCCGTAGAAGGTGACGAGCGCGCCCGCCGTAATCGCGCCGACCGAGCCGAGAGCGTCGCCCATGACGTGCAGCCAAGCCCCGCGCACGTTCAAGTCTCGCGCGTGGTCGCCGTGCAGCACCCACGCGCACACGAGGTTCGTCAGAAGGCCGCCCGCGGCGACCGCGATCATCACACCGCCGCGCTCGATCTCAGGCGGCGCGGCCCAACGCGCGTAAGCCTCGTAGAGAATACGCAGCGAGACCAGCACCAGCACGACTCCGTTTGCGAACGCGGCGAGGATTTCGAGCCGGTAGTAGCCGTAGGTCTTCGTCGGGTTGGCCGGTCGCGAGGCGAACCACGCCGCGGCGAGCGCGAGCGCGAGCGCGGCCACGTCCGCCATCATGTGCCCGGCGTCGGCTAGAAGCGCGAGGCTGCCAGTCCACCAGCCGCCCGCGAACTCGGCGAGCATGTAGACGGCGGTCAGCACTAGCACAGCGAGCAGACGACGGCGACTGCCCTCTGCGTGGTGCGCGTGCGAATGCGCGTGGGCGTCCGCGCCTTGCCGGTGTTGATGTCCGTTCGCTGAAGCCATCTGCCCTCGGAGCGTGAAACTTAAGAGTCCAAACTTCGGGTTGCCGCCGGAGCGTGTAAGCTTAGCAGATTGCCGCGACGCCTGACAGCCGTGCATGCGAGACCCCGACCTGATGTCGCGCGGGCGACAAAAAAAGAGGCCGCCCGTTGACTCAGCCGGGCGGCCTCTCGATTTTTCGCGCAGCGCCGCTCGCGCTAAAGCTCCGCGAGGCCGAGCGCCTTGTTGAAGTCGCGGTAGAGGTCGTTTAGCTCGCGTATGCTCTTGTCGAGCGCGCGAGGCAGCCCGCTCAGGTCGGACATGCTCACGACGAGGTTCGCGCCCGCCAGAAGCGCGGCGTGCGCGTCGCCGGTGCGGGCCGCCGGGGAGAGCTGCACGTAGACGACGCGGCGTCGTTCCGGCATACGCATCGAGCTTAGCTCGCGGCTGACGACGGACGCGCCCTGCCCCGCCATGTCGAACTCCGGGTCTACGACGAGAACGTCCACGCGCTCGCCGCGCAGCCGATCCACCGCCTGCCCCACATCGGGCGCGGCGAAGACCTCGTAGCCGTCGTCGGCCAGTGCGCGCGCCACCGCGTTGCCGTAAGACGGACTGATGCACACCATCGCGCGTCTACCCCAACCGGCCTGACGCTGCTGCGACGCGCCTTTCAGGATTCGCTCCTCTCCCGCCTCGCGCTTCAAGAGCGCGGCCAGCATGCGAAGCACGTCGCCGTCCGACGACGGCGCGCTCGACGTTTCGGCAGCCGCCGTCGCGTCGCCACCTAAGGACGGCGCGGCGGTCGTTGTGCTCATCGCTTGCTGCGAGCGGTTCGAGACCGGCAGGTCGCCTTCGACAGCCGCCAGCGCGCCCTGCGGACTCTGCGCGGGGGGCTGTGCGTTGATGATCTGCTGGCACTTCGGGCAGCGCACGCTGAACGGGCGCGCGGGGATTTTCTCTTTATCGAATTGAAGGCGCGTCGCGCAGTTGGGACAGGTGATAAGCATAATATTAGAGGCTAGAGGTTAGAGATTAGAGGTTAGTAGTCGCGCACTTGCGACGGCGAGAGGCCGAATCGAGATTATGTTTCTAACTAACCTCTAACCTCTAGCCTCTAACCTCTCCTTTATTCGAGCATGTCGAGTATGGATGAGCTTGCCGCGGGCCGAGGGGTCGCGTTCGCGAAGGGGCGCGGCGCGGCGGGCCGCTTCGGGCCGGGCTTGAATTGCTCGGTCGCTGTGAAGTCGTCCGAGGCCGACATCCCTCTGAGCGCGAGCAGAAGGTTGTTCGGATTGGTGGCGAACGAGAGGCCGTCTTCAAGCGTGACGGTCTCGCCCTCGATCATCTCCTTGATGACCGAGTCGAAGTCCTGCATCCCATCGAGCTTGCCGTCGCGCATCGCGTCGAGAAGCACCTTACCCTCGGACTCGCCCTCGCTCACGTACTCGCGTGTGCGCGGAGTTGACTTGAGGATTTCGACCGCGGCGAGGCGCCCGTGTCCGTCGGCGCGCGGGACGAGCCGCTGCGAGACGATGAAGCGGAACGACTGCGCGAGCCGCGTGCGAATCACCTGCTCCTCGTTCTTCGGGTAGAGGCCGATGATGCGGTCAACGGTTTTCGATGCGTCAATCGTGTGCAGGGTAGAGAGGACGAGGTGGCCCGTCTCGGCGGCCTCCATCGCGATCTCGGTCGTCTCGTAGTCGCGCATCTCGCCGATGAGTATGACCTTCGGCGCTTGCCTGAGCGCGGCCCGGAGCGCCGACGGGAAATCCTTCGCGTCCGAGCCTACCTCGCGCTGGTTGATGGTCGAGTTCTTATGGTGATGAAGGAACTCAATCGGGTCTTCGATGGTGACGATGTGATAGTGGTGCTTCTCGTTGATGAGGTTAATGATCGCGGCGAGCGTCGTTGACTTGCCCGACCCGGTGGGGCCTGTGACCAGCACGATGCCGTTACGTAACTCGGCGATGCCATCGAGCTGCTGCGGCAGGCTCATGCCTTCGAGCGTGGGTATCTCGGTCGGGATGACGCGCATCACGATTGAGTAAGTCCCGCGCTGCTGAAAGATGTTGACGCGAAAGCGCGTGCGCGAAGGCAGAGAGTAGCTGAGGTCGGTCGAGCCTGTGTGCGCGAGACGGTGCGCGGCGTCGGGGTTGCCGTGCATCAATGTCATCGCGATGATCTCGGTCTGGTAAGGCGTCAGCTTTTTAATGCCGAGCGGCTCGACGGGCGTGAGCCGACCGTTGATCTCAACCTGCGGCGATTGGTTGACGGAGAAGTTCAGATCGCTGATGTCTTCAGAGACCTTCAGCATCTGCTCTATGACGGGCGGTAGATCGAAATATCTCATGTGGGCAGCGTCCGGCTCCGAAATGAAAGAAGATGTACAGCGGAGTATGAGGCCGTTTAGCTCTTCGGAGTTCGCGGCGGGGCGACTCGCGTCGAGCCGTTTTTATTTTGGCCGAACGGCGGCGAAAAAGCAAGTTAAAACTTTTAACCGCTAATATTTGAACAGTTAGCTTTAAGGGGAGCGGTACGCCCGTCTCACAAACGGGCTAGAAACTCGCGCGCGAGGCGTGTGATTGCGGCGGGGTCGGAAGACGTAAGGAGCGCGCCGATGACCGCGACCGAGTCGGCCCCCGCGTCGAGGACGGAGCGCGCGTTATCGCGCGTGATGCCGCCGATGGCGACGAGCGGAAGGCCACGCCCGACGGCCTCGCGCACGCGCCTTACGCCTTCGAGTCCGACTACGGGGTCGGGGTTCTGCTTCGACGCGGTGGCGAAGACCGGGCCGATGGCGACGTAGCTGACGTGCATGCGCGCGGCTTCGATTGCCTGCTCGACGCTGTGTGTGGAGAAGCCGATGATCGCAACTTTGCCAAGCAGAGCGCGCGCCGCCGCGGGCGGCATGTCGTCCTGTCCCAGATGCACGCCGTCCGCGCCGAGCGCGAGCGCGATGTCGGCGCGGTCGTTGACGACGAGCCGCACGCCCCGCGCGCGCGCAACCTTCAAAGCATCTTCCGCCTCGCGGTAGAACTCGCGCGGGCTTTGGTGCTTCTCGCGCAGTTGTATGAGACTCGCGCCCCCGTCAATCAAACGCGCGACCTGCTCGGCGTGCGAGAGGCCCGACAGACGCCGGTCTGTGATCGGATAAAGTTTAGGCAGTTCGCCAAGCATGCGCGACAAATGATAGGTAAAAAGTTAGCCGCCGTTTGTGATTTTCGGTATCGGCTTCTTCTCGACGACGAACCCTTTTTCGGGATGGTCGGCGTCGTAGTCAACCTTGTAGTGCATCTCTTCGCGCAGGTCGTCGTATTCGAGCGTCAGATTTTTGTCGCCCATCGTGGGGCCTTCGTCGGAAGTTATCGGCAGCCAGCACGACTCGTAAAGCACGGACTTCGCATCGCGCTCCCTCCAACGGTTATCAAGCTTGAGCCACACGAGGTTGCACTCAATCCCTGCGCCGCATTGGCGGTCGTCCGGCGGCAGCTTCGACAGGCCGCACACCCGAAGGACGAGGTAGACGCTCCCGCCCGCGCGCGCGAGGAACAGAACCGACGCATCCTCGATGTGCGCCGCGCCGATGTGCTTCGCGATGTTTAGCACGCGCGCACGCCCGCGCTCGGTGACGACGACGCTGGTGTGACCCTTCGCGCGAACGGTGATTCTGTTCGCGGCGCGTCGCTGCGACGCGGCGGCGGAAATTTCCGGCGCGCTCGCGCAAGATAGGCACAGCGACAGCGCCATCAAGACGGCTCTCACACACGACACTTTGGAATCTCCTTCGCCCGCTCGCGTGTCACGGCGTCGGCTGCGAAGCTATAGCTTAAAGACAGCTCGACACAAGAGAGTAAAAAGCATTATCCACGAAA